>NZ_JACVZJ010000019.1:0-41245 GCF_017151945.1 Staphylococcus sp. EG-SA-10 | reverse complement strand
TTATTAATGAATATTTATTTATTGTAAAACGCTACCAAAAAGTTAGACTTCCTTCCCACTAAAATACCACTTTTTCTTTCAACTTATTAAAAAACGGATATGCAATTTTTAGTATTGGTATCAAAATGATGGTTAGGTCATATTCTATCAATATATTTTTCTAAAGAATTGCTTTTATTAACTTTCAATTATGTACCTAACATAAAAAGAAGCCAAGGCAACGGATGTTACCTTGACTTCTAATACATTTTCAACTAACAATATATTCAATCATACGCGCATGCGAGAGTGATTGTTGTACATCTATAATGCGTTGATTTAAAGAACCTTTATATGGTAAATCAGGTTTGAATAAGTGTTGTATAAATAGCCCATCTACTAAAACGTCAATGTATGATAATAACTCTCGACGTTCTGTACAATCATTTGCTAAATATTCATATAAAAATCCAGTCCATACCCAAATTGTCTTTGTATTTCCAAAACGTGCTCGAAATGCTTTAACAAGATTTAATGTAATATCCAAATTACAAAATGGTTCGCCACCTAATAGACTTAGCCCAGATATATAATCATGATCGCAATCATCTAATATTTCTGCTAATATTTCATCAGTGTATTTCTCGCCATATCTGAACTTTTGTGAGGCTTTATTGTAACATCCAACACAATTAAATGGACATCCTGATACATAAACACTGCATCTTACTCCTTCACCGTCAACAAAGCTATTTGATTCTATTTTAGCAATATAACCTTGTCCTTGTTTAATGTCTAAAAGTGTCATTCTTTAGGCGCTTTCATATGTTTTACTCGTGCGCAAATTTCTTTATGACGGCCTTTAATTACTGGACGTTGAACTGGATTGCCTAAGTAACCACATGTTCGTTTAACGACATCAACTGTTTTAGGATTATCATTGCCACAGTTCGGGCATTTAAATCCTTTTTCAGTTGCTTCAAAATCTCCATCGTAATCACATTCATAACAATGATCAATCGGAATATTTGTACCTAAGTAACCAACTTTGTCATAAGAGTAGTCCCATACCGCTTCTAGTGCTTTCAAATTGTGTTGCAATTTCGGATACTCACAATAGTGAATGAAACCACCACTCGCATAATAAGGATAATCTTTTTCAAAATCTAACTTTTCAAAAGGTGTAACATCTTTACGTACATCATAATGGAAAGAGTTTTGATAATATCCTTTATCTGTAATGTCTTTAATATCTCCAAATCTCTCTTGGTCTAAACGACAAAAACGATCCGTTAGCGATTCACTCGGCGTACTGTAAATACTGAACCAAATGTCATATAATTCTGTCCATTTCGTTTGATAACGTTTCATTTCTTTAAGAATTTCAAGCGTAAATGCTTTTGCTTCTTGAGATGTTTCCCAGTCTGGACCATAGAAAACAGTAGCTGTTTCGTATAACCCAATATAGCCCATTGAAATCGTTGCACGCTTATTTTTAAATAACTCAGCAACATCATCTGTTTCTTTTAATTTATAGTTAAAAGCGCCACTTTTATATAAAATTGGTGCGTTATTCGGTACAGCATCTTTCAAACGATTTATACGATAAAGTAATGCATCATGTAACACATCGATACGTTCATAAAAGATTTCCCAGAATTTCGTCATATTACCGGCAGATTCTAATGCCATTCTAGGTAAATTAAGTGTAACAACACCAAGATTACAACGACCATTATTTTCAAAATGACCTTCCGCATCTTTCCAACTTGGTAAAAATGAACGACAACCCATTGGTGCTTTGAAATCACCTAATATTTCTACGAGTTTGTCATAATTTAAAATATCTGGATACATACGTTTCGTTGAACACTTTAATGCTAGTTGTTTAATGTCATAGTTCGGATCTTGCGGACTAAAGTTGGTTCCTTTTTTAATTGAAAATACAAGTTTTGGGAAAATCGCTGTCGTGCGGTCTTTTCCTAAGCCTTTGATACGAGTATTTAATATAGCTTGTTGAATTTTGCGACTTAAATGATCTGTGCCTAAGCCGAATCCTAATGTTACAAAAGGTGTCTGTCCATTAGATGTATATAAGGTATTAATTTCATATTCTAAACTTTCAATCGCATCATTGATGTCTTTAGTGACTTGTTGATCAACATAACGATCAATTTCAGATTCTTTGACAAATTGCTTTGCGATATTTCTATGTTGTTCTTCATTATGTCGTGCATATGTACTAAGTAATTCGTCAACGCGGTCAACCGTACAGCCACCATATTGACTGCTAGAAACATTGGCTATAATTTGTACAAGCTGCGCTGATGCAGTTTGTATTGATTTTGGTGAAGTTACATTCGCGTTGCCTATTTCAAATCCATTATGTAGCATATTTTTAGCATCTATTAAACAACAGTTTGTTAACGGTTGGAATGGATGATAATCTAAGTCGTGAAAATGTATGTCCCCTCTTTGATGTGCATCTGCAACGTTTTTTGGTAATAAATGATTTAATGCGTAAGATTTAGAAACGATACCTGCTGTTAAATCTCTCATTGTTGAAAATGTATCACTATCTTTGTTGGCATTTTCGTTAACAATAGCAGGATCTTTAGAAATCAAACCCGTTAATGCTTCTTCGATTTGATTCATTTTACCCCTTCTTCCTATATATTGTGTCTACCCATTACGTTATACCACTATATATAGTATTTTCAAATTTTTATTAGTCTGTTAACTAAAACGTCACAAAGTTATTAACATTTAGTGAAATTCATATTTCCACACAATTATTTCATTAATTTTTAAAATTGTTTAAAGATTCGTCCGTCATTTCGACATGTTTATGCAACTATTATTTCATTTTGTAACGGGACCATAGTTTCTATTTTTTCATACTTAAATCGTCACAATGCCCATCAACATTGCAATTACTAACATAACGATGGCGAATCCCCAAATCCAAAAGAATGCATACTTAATATACGTGCCCATGTTTGCCTCTGCTAAACCAATTGCCAACCATAAGGCTGGTGAAAATGGGCTGACAAATGTACCTATAATATTCCCTATGACCATTGAATAAGCTGTTGATACAGACGGTACACCAAATTGCCCTGCTGTTTGTTCGACGATCGGTAACACAGCAAAATAATAAGCGTCTGTGCTAGTTAGTAAATCTAATGGTACGCCAAGTAACCCTACAATAATATGCAAGTATGGTCCTACTTCTGCAGGAATCACTTTGATTAAATTCGTCGCAATCGCTTTAAGCATACCGGTTTCATTTAGTACACCTAAAAACATACCTGCTGCAATAATCACTGCAGCCATCATTAATGCATTCGGCGCATGAGCTCTTAATCGCTCCATTTGTTCATCCACTGATTTAAAATTAATAACAAGCGCCAATGAGACACCTATCATGAATGCAAATTCAGGTGGCGCAATATTCATTAACATCGCTAGAATAACAGCTAAAGTTAAAGCTGTATTCACCCATTTTATCCATGGTTTTGTTCGTGCACGTCCTTTTACAGGAAACCTTACATCTTGATCTCGTTCATATACTTCAACTAATTTATGTACATCTATATCTTGTGTTTGCGGTAATTCATTTCTCTCTATTGCTTTTTTGATACGTTTTTGTTCTTTAAATCCAAGATATACCGTAAACAACATAACAAGAATGAATCCTATTATTTGAATAGGAATTAATCCATACCATAATTCATTGACACTTTTGGCTTTTAACACTGCAGCTACACGTGCCATTGGACCTCCCCAAGGTACCATGTTCATAATTGCAGCACTTAATGCTAATAGTAAAATCAATAAATATTTATTCATGTTTAACGCTTTATATAATGGTAATAACGCAGGTATAGAAAGTAAAAATGTTACAGCACCTGCACCATCTAATTGGGCTATTGTGCCAATTAAAGCTGTCATTGCACAGACAATGACGACATTGCCTCGTGTCATTAATATTAAGCGTTTGACAAGCGGCTTGAACAAACCACTATCGTTCATGATGCCAAAGAAAATAATGGCAAATATAAACATGATAACCACATTAATGACTTGATTTAATCCTTTAGAAAAAAAATCAACCAAATCCGTCACACTATATCCTAAAATCATTGCCCCTATACAAGGTATTATCGTCATCCCTACAACAGGATTTATTTTTTTGGCAATGAGTAAACCTACTATTGAAATAATAATAATGAGCCCCATTACTGTTAACCACAAATTATCACTACTCATATTATTTTCTCCCTCCATTAAATATAAAATTCACATAATCCCCCTCTTTAACTTAAATATTATAATTAATATAATTTTTTATATTTAAGTTATCTCATTTTATCAAAAAAATCTTTTTTGCGTAATAGTTAATTCGGATATCTAATTTTTATGCAGTATCTCTAATGACTATTTGAATCCAATTGATTAATTTGAATCTTTTCATAAGTATCATTTTTAATAGCAATAGTTGAATTCTCGGTTCTATTACACAAAAAAACTGGCTAAAATTAGCTATTATTCATAGCAACTTCAACCAGTTTTTCTAATAACCTATATATTTATTAAGATTTTTCAAATCGTCTATTTCTCTATGTTAGAAATTATCTTACATATATTTATCATCTTCGCTTAGAAATTATTAGTATGCATCCCATCTTCATTTACAAACAGACATGTTATTACTTCAAGACTGCCTTTAGACGGCACACAGTTATTATTTTTTATCTAACCATGCCAAAAATTGAGCTTGTTTAGTACCGTTTAAAAATTCTTTCGTCACTATTTGTGATAACAATTGCTGCTTTTCGCTGTGATTCATATCAAGTACTTTTATTTTCTGCCGGCAAGTATATAAAAAGTCGATATACGAACTGTATGATGGTGGATATAACGCATCAAGCTCTGCCATAATTGATTTTGTCAACTTAGGACTCGCACCATCAGTTGATACACTGATAGTTAGCTTGTCGCGGTGTAGTGCACTTGGAAATACAACATTGCCATTTGATGCATCTCCAACATTATTAAAAAGGGCATGCTCAGGTAAGGCTTGTTTTACCGCTTCATTGACACGTGGCTCATTGGTTGCTGCAATGACTAGATACGCATCTACAATATCGCTTGGTTCAAATTCTTTTTCTTTCCATATAACGACACCTTTATCTACCATATTTTGAAGTTTTTCAGTGATTTCAGGACTGATAACCATTATATGTTCAATATATTGACTTAATGTTTGTGCCCGACGACTTGCAACGACGCCTCCACCAACTATGACGACATTTTTATTTGTTAAATCTATCATTAATGGCATATTCATGTTGAGCAACATCCTTTATATAATTTTACATCATTACACCTTAAAATATTTAACACCAATCGCTAATAAACATCACGTTGATAGCGTTGTTGTTGTTTCATTTGTCGCAATAATAACTCTGCTTCTTCTTGAGAAATATGACGTTCTTTTACCAATACATCTTTAATGGCTTGATGGACATCTTTCGCCATACATTTTTCATCGCCACAAATATAGATTGCTGCGCCTTGCTCAATCCATTCATTGAAACGTTCACTTTCTTCCATTATACGATGCTGTACATATTCTTTGTGTTCTTGGTCTCTTGAAAATGCTAAATCTACGCGTGTTAAGTTTCCATTTTCAAGCCATTCTTCTATTTCTTCTTCATATAAAAAGTCAGAACTACGGTGTTGATCACCAAAGAACAACCATGTTTTTCCAGTCATACCAAGTTCTTCACGTTCTTGTAAATATGCTCTAAAAGGAGCAATTCCAGTACCTGGTCCAATCATAATAACCGGTATATCTTGCTTCATCGGAAATTTGAAGTTCGGATTTTTCTTCAAATAAATTGGTACTATATCGCCTGGTTTAATACGCTCAGCAAAATGAACCGAGCATACACCTTTTCTCTCACGTCCATGTGCTTGATAACGAACCGTACCAACGGTAATATGCACTTCATCTGGCGTTGCCATAAAACTACTAGAAATCGAATACTCTCTTGGTGGTAATTTTCTAAGGATTTGATACATATTCTCAGGTTGTAATTCTATAGTTGGAAAATCTGTTATTAAATCTATAAAGTCCCGATTTATAACATATTCACGCGCCCATGACTCATCTTGAATACGTTCAGATAATTCTTCATTGTCAAAATAGATATCTGCATTTTTCAATAATGGCAATGTTAATTTAGTAAATTCAAAATGTGATGTTAGTGCTTCAACAATAGGAACTGTATCACCATGATCATTAATTGGCACCGGAGATTGCGGATCCCAACCTAACATGGATATTAGTTTTTCAACTAATTCAGGGTCGTTTTGCGGTAATGCTACTATACAATCTCCTGGTTCATATGATTCACTAAAATCATCAAGTAAAAATTCTATATGTCGTGTTTCTTTATTTGAATCGGTACCATTTAAATTGATATTCGCTAATACTTCTGCTTGGTATGGATTTGATTTAGAATATTTCTTTTCTTTGGCAGACTTAATTGATTCACTTATCACCGATTCACTTTGAATACCTTCTGATGTGGTATCAATAATATTAATGATGTCTGCCATCCACTTTTCTGCGTCTTCTTCATAATCAATATCACAATCTACACGCTTACATATACGCTCAGCGCCTAGATTTTCTAGTAAAGCATCTACATCTTTACCTGCTTGACAGAAAAATTCATATGTTTGATCACCTAAAGCTAGTACTGAATATCTCACATGATTTAAATTAGGTGCGTTATCGTCTTCTAAAAATTCAAAGAAATCCCATGCATTATCAGGCGGTTCTCCTTCACCATGAGTAGACGTAATAATAAATAAATCTTCTAACTGTGCGATGTTTGTCGTATCATATTCATCCATTGACATCAAAACAACTTGATGTCCGATATCACTTAAACGTTCTGAAAAAATTTCAGCTAAACGCATGGCATTACCTGATTCAGAACCATATAACAATGTGACATGCCGCTGATTAGCTTCGATATGTGGCTCTTTATTTTGTAACATATACGTTGTTGAAGTTGCTTGTTCTTCTGATATTTGTGATTGTTGCCACACTTCTGTCTCTAATTGTTGTTGATTACTATCACTTGTCGTATCGTTACTATTAGCTAGTAAAAAACCACTAAGCCACTGTTGTTGGCTCTCTGTTAATGTTTGCAGCAGATTGTTAATCTCTGTGACTTGTTTTTCTGTAAATGGACTATTAGATGTATTTAATTTCAAATATTTTCACCTCAATAAACTTGAAATAGATGATTGACTCATTTTTATCGATAGTTCAGTCAATTTTTTAATATGTATGGTATAAATTAAAACAAACTTGAGTTGTGTCTGATAGTTATACTTACAAATATTTACAACCTTCATGTTGCTTGAATGACATTATCAGTAATTCAGACAAAACTTTGATTATGTCGTGTCAGTCATTAATGCATACAGTAATGCATCGTTGTTATTTTTTATTTATTTACTATTTATTATGTACCAAATCAGCCTTTCAGTAAAATAGGTCAAATTACTGATTTTCTAAATATAAAATGCCTCTTAATGACATACTATTAGTACATCATTAAGAGGCTCTTGTGTTTTTTTCATACTAAGCGCTCAATTTTAAATTTAAGATGAAGATTCTTGCAATAATATTTCTATATTTGCCGATATATCCAATGGATCTTCCATTGGCAAGAATCGATTTACAACATTGCCTTGTCGATCGATTATAAATTTTGTGAAATTCCATTTTATTGGGGACCCAAAGATTCCTGGTTGTTCATTCTTTAAATGCGTAAATAACGGATGTTCATCGTTCCCGTTCACAGATATTTTAGCTAGCACTGGAAATGTAACACCAAATTTCTCACGACTAATTTTCAAGATTTCTTCATTAGAACCTGGTTGTCGATTGTCAAAATTATTATTCGGAAAACTCAACACTACAAACCCACGATCCTTATATTTTTGAAACAAAGTCTCTAGTTTTTTCAATTGTTCGCTATATATACATTCTGTTGCAGTATTAACAACTAAAATCACTTTACCTCTAAATGCTTCTAATTTATAAGTTAAGCCTTTATAATCACTTACTTCGATATCATACACATTTCTATTATTCATAAGACACCCCTACACAGCCTTTTTTATATTGAATATGTTCTTTTTAGAATGTTCTGATAAAATAAGTGCGCGTTTATACCGCGAACACACATTATATAGCGTGATACATTTTTCGAGCACACGATAAATAATGTTCGAGTTTATGTTGTTGCTTAACCTATCCGATTTACTGTCTTTTTTCACCTGTCTTACTTTATTAAAATAATCACATTGTATAGCTGTATTAGTCCAGCTACAATATCTTTCGTTATAACCCCTCATTATAATCATCCTTATTTTCTATTTTTAAAAAGACAATTAGACCGCTCTTTAAACTATAGATTAATACTTAAGTTAAACTCATACATACTGATACCATACGTTAAATCTAACAATTTAAAATTCGTTATAACTATGGATTAAAGAGCTGCCCAACTCATATAATCCTTAAAAACTTCACATGTGATTGTTTATTAAGCCCTCCTTTATCTTATTAAATATCCTTATAGCCCTTTTAAAATTAAACTGACACACTCATACATTGTTACACGCGACGATAAACGTCATATTATTGCATATCATTAAAACAAGTCACTTTGTATCGTGTGCGACCGAATACATATTAAATCATCAATAATGATTATTCAATTATTAAAAATAAAAACGAACATTCTATATAGAGTTTCCACTTATTGTTTTTTCAGCATTGTCTTCATTACTTAACATTCGTGATTGTAAGTAATATTGACCCCCAATATTTAGACACTTTATAAGTATGCCATTCATCATTTTTAATCATATTATTTTTCATATTGATATTTCTATTCATATATTTCTGATTGTATATTTAGATATAATCATTTGTTATTGGAAAATATATGAAACAAATTTGACTCATCTTTTTCAATATCTAAATGACACGATACATGATTTTTGAATTTTGTAATTAATTTACTTTTAAATTAGACTGAATTGTGACAATTTTCAAACATTTTAATGTGTAAATCATTGGCAAAATATACGAATTGCATTTAAATCGTCAATTTACATATATTTTTGCGTAGTAATCAATCGTTATCATTGTTATTTATCGTTACATTACTTCGAGTATCAGTATGTATTTCGGGCTTCGTTTGATAACGACATTTCTTTGTGACATCGCTTCATCAGTGTAACAACAAATACAATGATTTCGTGATGTTAGTTACCCATTTTATGTGTTGCATAAAATATGTTGTTATAAAACATTTTAAATCATTTTATATAAACAAGCTATATATTTTTGATATTTCAAAAATATAACTTGTCATAAAAGTAAAAAAACCGACAAGATATTGTGTCTTATCGGTTGAAATTTGTTATTGTTATTTGTAATGTTTTTAGGTTTTCTTTTTCAAATAATATATTTCAGTGAAAACACATGATTGATTGTGATTTCACTGAAACATGGTTAATTACGTTGTTGATGAATAACTTTAGCATAAATATAGGAAGTTATTTTGTACATCGCCATATATAGAAACGAAATTATAATGACAGCTAATACGTAACTTGTTAAAAATATATGATGATTATTAATACCTAACATATTTAGTAACGTATATACAATGTTACTAGAAATTAATGTATGAATCAGTGCTACTGTTATTGGTATTGCGAACAAGAAAGTCATTTGATTTCGTGTTATCTTTGCTATTCTTCCATTATCTAAACCAAGTTTTTTCATAATGTCATAATTGTGCTGATTTGCATAGGCTTCTGAAACTTGTTTATAGTACATCATTAGAAATATTCCAATGACAAGTACAATTGATACTACGCCACCTACAAATATTAGTCCACCTGTCAGACGATCCCAAACCATTAGCATTTCTGATTTAGAATTTATTGACGCATCGTATTTTTTCGATAGCTTTTGTATTTGTGATGTTGTTAATTTCGTCTTTCCAGATACATTAAAGTTTATCGATATTGTCGACTTCTTTTGTTCATGTGCATAAAATCCTTTTACTTTTTGTAATTGATTGTTATCTTTAACAATTAAAACCATACTATCTTGAATCATCATCAAATTTAACGCATGTGCGTCAAGTTGTTTCACTTTAAAGACTTCATTATTAAGACCGACCTTAGACTGCTTTTTAAAAATAGGTACATTCGTAATCATACCTATACTTTGATTGTCTAAGTGTAATTTGTTTTGGTGATATCGATTATAATCTTGCACAGTAAGTGCTGTGATCATTACTGATTGCTTAGAAAATATCGAGCCTTCATTACCAATGAAGTCTATTGGAATATCATCACTAGCCTGTTTTAACTTGTAATAAGCACGATTCTTTTCTAAAGAAGCTCTAAATAATGTCGTTTCATATACTTTGAAGTCTTTTGCATTAACCGAACCCTGTATATCACGTTTAATATTCTCAATCGTTTGTTGACGTTCTATTTGTGACTTAGAATTGTCGCTAAATGACAAATCATAATCATTCGTAATCAACTTCGTAATGGTATGATTCATATCGCGATAGGTTGTTAATGTCATTGTGAGCGTTACAATCAAAAATGTACACAGCAAAGTGATTGTTGCAAGACTGACTGCATTCATTTTAAGACGTACACGCATCCCGACTACCACAAAAAAATACCGTGGATGATAGTAAACTTTTGATACCTGCTGCAATATACTAATAATTATTTCACTTATACCTACAAAAAATGCATAAGTACCGATAATAACTAATCCTATGACAATCCATATTTTAAAAAAGGCACCAAACGTCGTATCTTGTTGTAATGCAATAAAGTAGCCTAAATATAGTGCTGCGCTTCCTATAACAATTAAAACGTAACGCAACCATCGTGATATGACACTGGAATCAGAACGATGTTGATAAGTTATCGGTCGTTGAAAATTAATACTGAACAAGTTGAATATAAGTAGCATGCCCATTAATACAGCAATGATAATCAAAGTAATAAACATCGCTACAGAGTCAAATGGATAATACCTTAAAGTCGCAACTTCACTGCCCATTATTTTCTGTATAAACAAAAAAAATATCGCACCAAGTAAGTATCCGCCGGCAATACTAATGACTGAAATTATTATAAATTGTAAGATAGTTTCCATCACTACAATTAAACGCATACTTTTCTTGGTCATGCCCAATGTCATAAAAATGCTAAACTCTTTTCGTCTTTGTGACATCATAAAGTGATTTGCATAGAAAATAAAAATAAAAGTTAAAAGCGCCATAAAAAAATTAGCTATGATAATAAATGGTACTAGGAAGTCATTCTTCTGTTTTATGTAGCTATTTAATCCAATTGACACAAGCGTATATTCAATCATGAATAGTACACTTACCGCTAAAATGAATGGAATGATTACAAGTCGCTGCGTGATAAATTGACGTCGCATTATGTGCCATAACAATCTTAACTTCATATATTGACACTTCCTCCATTCACAAGTGCTAAGCTATCTGTTATTCGTTGTTGAAAAGCTAATTGACTTTCTTCACCACGATATATTTCATGATATAGACGCCCATCTTTAATAAAAATGACACGCTCTGCATAAGACGCATCGATATTTGAATGAGTTACCATTAAAATTGTCTGTTCCAATTGATGAATCTCTTGAAATAACATCATCAATGCCTTTGATGTTTTTGAATCAAGTGCACCTGTAGGTTCATCGGCTAGTAAAATCGTCGGTTTAGTAACTAATGCACGTGCAATGGCAATGCGTTGCTTCTGACCCCCTGAGATTTCAGAAGGATATTTGTTTAAAAATCCCTCTAAATGTAATTGTACTGTCAGCTGATGGACCCTTTGTTCTATATCTTTTCGTTTAGCACCAGCTAAAATTAATGGCATCATTATATTTTCTTTATTCGTCATTGTTGGTAAAAGATTAAAATCTTGAAAAACAAAACCTACCATTTGTTGACGATACAATGCTTTACTTTTATTTTTCATATTATTTAAATGTGCGCCATCCACAATAATGTCACCTTCAGTTAGTCCATCAAAAGAAGCAATTAAATTTAGTAGTGTAGACTTCCCTGACCCAGACTCACCCATAATTGCAACAAATTCACCAGCTCCAACTGATAAATTCATTTGATTAAGTGCTGTCGTAGCATTCAAACCTTTACCATAAACCTTTTTTACATGTTTCACTTCTAGCAACATGGCATGCACCTCATTTCTTTGTTAGTTCTATATTAAAACAAAAAAATACTAATAACATTTAAATTAGTGAAAAAATGTTACTAGTATGCTTACAATATTGAAAGTTTTTATTCATCTGGAAATTGAATCGTAAATGTTGTACCCTCATTTTGTTTAGATACGACTGAAACAGGATGGTTTGTGTGAGTTGAAATTTGTTTTACGATAAATAAACCAATCCCACTTGAGTTACTTTGCCGCTGGCCATTATAACCTGAATAGCCCTTATCAAATATTTTAGGCAAGTCCGCTTCACTAATACCGATACCATTATCTTTTACGTATAATTGATTGGATTGCTCATCAAATTCAATCCATATATCTTTACCTCTCGCATACTTAAGTGCATTATTTATTAATTGTTCTATCATTAAAGAGGTCCATCTAACGTCAGTTAATACTTCGTGATGACAAGGTTCATAATGGATTTTTGTTTTTTGATCAATAAACTGTATTGAATATTTCATAATAATTGGGCGAATGATATTGTTAATCGAAATTTTAGTGACAGAAATATCAGAAGTTTCATTTAATAACTTTAAATAACTAAGTGCTAAACTTGTATAGTTATCAATTTGAATAACCTCTTGACGAACACGATTCACAACATTAGGCTCATCTCTTTCAAGTAACAGTTGTGCTGCAGTAATGGGTGTTTTCATTTGATGTACCCATGTTAAAAAGTAGCTCTCTACATCATTTTTATATTCAATTTGTTCATTTTTAAGCTGATACAACGCATTTTCTAAGTTTTCAATTTGTTGTTGTTGGCTTATAGTTTTTACAAAACTTAAATATTTAATACCTATAAATATGAGTAATAATAATAAAATAACGCCAAGTGCTAGTAAATATGCTTCTAATGGCAAATGATACAGGTAAAACATTAAGCCAAATAAAGCAAAAATAACTATGACTATTGCTATTTCCTGAGTAATACTTTTAAGAAAGGTCATTGCATTCACCCTATACTTTATATCCGACATTTTTCTTTGTAATGATAAAATCATTAACGCCAATAGTATTTAATTTTTTACGCAGGCGCGTCATGTTAACAGCTAATGTGTTATCATCTATGAAGTTTTCTGATTCCCAACATTTTTCAATTAAAGCAGTTCTACTTACATATTTATCTTCATTTTGAAATAATAACTTTAATATTTGTAATTCAGTCAAAGATAGCTGTATGTTTTGTTCTTGATACACGACTTTTGCTTCATCTAATATTAATGTACAACCTTTAACCGTCAATGAATCATTAGCTACTGACAAGTCATAAGTTCGTCTCAATAATGCTTGAATTTTGGCAATCGTTAATGACAAGTTAAATGGTTTTTCGATAAAATCATCTCCCCCCATTTGTATTGCCATAATTTGGTCCATATTATCAATACGGGAACTAATAAATATAATTGGCACATTAGATGTTTTTCGGATTTCTTGACACCAATGAAAACCATTTAACGTTGGCAAATTAATATCTAGCAATACAAGCTGAGGTTGATGTTGGTTAAAGATAGACAGTATATCATCAAATTGTTCAACGACAATAACACCGTAATTCCATTTTTTAAGTTCAGATGCTAAACTTTCTGCTATAACAAAATCATCTTCAACAATTAATATTTTCATCTATAATCTTCTTCCTTCAATTGAATTATCCTTTGTCATCTTTTTGTTCTTTAGCCTGCTGCAATGACGGCTCTTGATTTGAACTTTCCGTGTCATTTGTATTTTGATTTAGTGTATTTGCTTTTTCTTTCTCGAGTTGCTTTTTCTTCGTACGTTTACGCTCTTCTAAAATAGACAACACTATAAAGAATATGATTAATAATGGAGATAACATTACTAGTATCATTTTTCCACCTCAAATTATATTTAATTCTATATTTTCACACGCTTCTATTCTAACGCTTTCTATAACAAATTGTCATATATATTCATTTTTTGTTATTCTAAATCACTCTGTTTACATATTTTTAACTAAAACTACATAATTGCTCAAAATTCCTCTTTTACACTGAAGACATAGTCATATACTCAGGAGGATGTCTTATGTTATCAATTAAAAAAGCCACAAAATTTGCAGTTGCTAACCTTATTATCGTGTCAACAGTTTTTAGTTCTGTCACACCTGCAATTGCGCAATCCGATAAAAGTACTAAAGATGAAAGTTTCGCGGTTGGTAATACTAAAAATCCAAAAAATGTTATCTTTTTAGTTGGCGATGGCATGGGCCCATCATTTAACACAGCTTATCGTTATTATAAAAATGATCCGCATGCTAAAGAAATGACCCCTACTGCTTTTGATTCATATTTAAAAGGCACAAATCGTACATATTCAAATGACCCAAAACAGAATATTACTGATTCTGCAGCTGGCGGAACAGCCTTTAGTTCTGGTCATAAAACATATAATGGTGCCATCGGTGTTGACAGTAACAAGCAGAAAGTAAAGACGGTGCTTGAACGTGCAAAAGAAAAAGGTAAGTCGACTGGTCTTGTTTCAACAGCTGAATTAACAGATGCAACACCAGCAGCATATGCTGCACACGTGACTTCTAGAGATGATAAAAACGAAATCGCTAAACAATTTTATAAAGATAAAATCAACGGAAAGCATAAAGTTGATGTTTTATTAGGCGGTGGCGCTAAATATTTCGGTAAAAGTAATGGCAATTTAGATAAAAAATTCAAAAAAGATGGTTACGATCTTGCCACGAACAGTAAGGAGTTATCAAAATCTGATAAAGATAAAGTTCTTGGTTTGTTTGCAGATAAAAATATGCCACTTGCAATAGATGCTTCTAAAGACGAACCATCATTAGCTGATATGCAACAAAGTGCACTTAGTAAGCTTGAGCGTAATAAAAAAGGGTTCTTTTTAATGGTCGAAGGTGCTTCTATAGATAAATCAGCGCATTCTAACGATATTACAGGTGTTATGTCTGAAATGGAAGGTTTTGAAAAAGCGTTCGATGACGCCATTCAATATGCTAAGAAACATAAAGATACACTTGTCGTTGCAACAGCAGATCACTCTACTGGTGGTCTAACAATTGGTAAAGATAAAGGATACGAATGGAATCCTCAACCGATTAAATCGATGAAACACTCTGGATCATATATGACAGAAAAAATGGCTAAAGGTGAAGACCCTGAAAAAGTTATTAATGAAGGTTATGGCTTTGAATTTTCACAAGATGATATGAAAAAGGTTAAAAAAGAGAATAAAAAGCTAAAAAGACTACTTAAAAAAGAAAAAGACGAAAAATCCGCAGATGTAGAAAAACAAACAAAAGCCTTACAACACGCAATTCAGAAGCCAGTAAATGATAAATCTTATACAGGGTGGACTTCCGATGGACATACAGGCGAGGATGTTAATACCTACGCTTATGGACCTAGATCAGAATCATTTAGTGGTAATATCGAAAATACAGAAAGCGCAAAAATAATATTTGATATATTCAAGTAAAGCATAAAAAAATTCCCGAGCACTACAACAAGGTGTTCGGGAATTTTTTATGGTTTAATTTAGTACTCAATGTTAGGTGCTTGGTTAACACGTTCTTGGTATTTTTTAAATGCGAAGTATAAACCGCCAACTAATGTTAAAATAACTGCTAATTTTTTCATCATTCAAACTCCTTTCTAAGATGTGTTGAAACTGAGTTCAATTAAATTATATGTTTTTATTATACACTTTTTGACATATTTTTTAAATTTAAGAATGCGAAGATTTTTAACATTTCTGATGCTAGCTTTCTTTTTCATCTTTCAAATGCTTAATAAAATCAAAGCCAGGTCGCCCTTTAGCCAATGCTTCCATCACATCATACCAATCCGAACCGACTTGTTGATATATATTTTGCAATAATTCATCTTGCGCCTTGTTCAATTCAGCAATGAGTTGATCGCCTTTATCCGTCGAATATAATTTTTTGACACGTCGATCAGTCTCTAAAACTTTTTCAATAATGAGACCTTGCTCTTTTAATTTTTGAAGTGTTGCATGTGATCCTTGTTTAGAAATTTCTAATATTTCTAGTAATGATTTAATAGTAATACCAGGTAATTTATTGATAAAAAACAAAAAACGATGATGCTGACGGCTCATACCATACTTCTCTATAATTTCATCAGCGGTAGTAATAAACGTTTTATATGCAAAATAAAACAACATATGCTCATAATCGTTTTTATTGGTCGACATGATGATGACTCCTTTCAAAGCGTTAACCTCATTATAATAAAATTTATAATGTAAGTCATACAAATGATGATAAAACTATAAGCTAAATCTAAGTTTCACGAGAAACATTTTTGTGTATCAGCAAATTGCGCCAATCATATTAATACAAAATTAATTTAAACACTCAGAAATGTTAGTCGTGAGTAAATAGTTTGTATCACTCACTCTGCGTATTTAATGCAGCCACATATTTTCCAAGAAATAATTAATCATTCACCATCCATGTTATAGCACGCTTAATCGCTTGGTCCCAATATGCATAATCATGATCTCCTGGTCCATCTTCAAATTGATAAGGAACATTTTTGCGTGATAAATAATCGATAAAATCTAAGTTGTCTTGATATAAAAAGTCTTGTTTACCACACATAATGAGCAATTTTGGAATTTGTTTATCTTCAGCTACAGCTTTGTCTAGCAAGTAATACGGATCATGTTCAGTTCCTTTAACACTTGAAAGATTGCCAATTATGGCCTCTTTTGAAAAATCATTCCACTCTAGATTCATTAAATTTTGCGCTTCAAACACAGCAGATAATGGTACAGCTTTGGCAAATTTATCCCCTTGTGTTAATGCAAATTTAATTGTGCCATATCCTCCCATAGAGTGACCTGCTATAAAATTGTCATCACGCTTTTTGGAAAGTGGAAATATTTGATGAACATAATCATATACTTCCAAAATATAATCATAATAGCTATGACCATATGCCATGTTAGCATATGCGCTATGATCCACATTGGGCATAATCACAGCTAATTTGTGTTCATTCGCATACCTTTCTATGCTTGTATATCTCATATATGTCGTTTCATCACTTGATAATCCATGTAACAACATTAAAGTTTTTAATGGTTTAGCAGTTGTATCGTTATTAAAGAAGCTTTGATCTTCCGGTAAAATGACTGTCAAATTTTGATGCATACCAATTGTTGGTGAATGATAGTTTAATGAAATATAAGCCATACGTCATGACCCCTTTCTAATTCTACTTTATCAACATTTTACGCTTAAACAATTCACTTTAAAATCATTTTCAACAAAAAAAACCGAATACAAATGTATTCGGCCTAAAAAGTATTTACGCTTTTTCTTTATAATCTTGCTTGCGTTTTCTAAACAATAGTAATGATCCTAATAATGCCATCATTGCACCAAATAAAGTTGCATTTGTGTTTTCGCTCTTATCTCCTGTTTCTGGTAAAGCATCAGTTTTGTGTTGTTTTGATGCCTTATTAGAATGGTTTACTTCACCTTTAGGATTTGATGGTGCTTTCTGTTCATTATTTGGTGGTGTAACTCTTGAATCGGAGTCGCTATCTGAGTCCGAATCGCTATCTGAATCGGAGTCACTGTCTGAGTCTGAATCCGAATCACTATCTGAATCGGAGTCACTGTCTGAGTCTGAATCGCTGTCTGAATCCGAATCGCTGTCTGAATCTGAGTCGCTGTCTGAATCCGAATCACTATCTGAATCGGAGTCGCTATCTGAATCCGAATCGCTATCTGAATCTGACTCACTGTCTGAGTCTGAGTCACTGTCTGAGTCTGAGTCACTATCTGAGTCTGAGTCGCTGTCTGAATCCGAATCGCTATCTGAATCTGAGTCGCTGTCTGAATCCGAATCACTATCTGAATCTGACTCACTGTCTGAGTCCGAATCGCTATCTGAATCGGAGTCACTGTCTGAGTCTGAGTCACTATCTGAGTCTGAGTCGCTGTCTGAATCCGAATCGCTATCTGAATCTGAGTCGCTGTCTGAATCCGAATCACTATCTGAATCTGACTCACTGTCTGAATCCGAGTCGCTGTCTGAATCAGAATCGCTGTATGAATCTGAGTCACTATCTGAGTCTGACTCACTGTCTGAGTCTGAATCGCTGTCTGAATCAGAATCGCTGTCTGAATCTGAGTCACTATCTGAGTCTGACTCACTGTCTGAGTCTGAATCGCTGTCTGAATCTGACTCACTGTCTGAATCCGAATCGCTGTCTGAATCTGAGTCACTATCTGAGTCTGACTCACTGTCTGAGTCTGAATCGCTGTCTGAATCTGACTCACTGTCTGAGTCCGAGTCACTGTCTGAACCTGAGTCGCTGTCTGAGCCTGAGTCACTGTCCGAATCCGAATCCGGATCTGGTTCTGGGCTTGGCTCTGGATCTGGCGTTGGTTCCGGATCCGGGTCTGGACTTGGTTCTGGATCCGGCGTTGGCTCCGGTTCTGGCTCTGGGTCAACCGGTGGCCCTGGAGTTGGATCTTTCGGATTTACTGCTGAATCACCATCAGCACTTCCACCACCATAACGTACAACATTCTCATTATTCCATCCGAAAATACTGTAGTCTTTACCTGTCGCTGGGTCAATATTTTCTTGAATAACCTGTGTTTTCAAGTTTTTACCAGTATTATCATAGTGACCTTCCACTAATACAACATACGTTTTAGTAATATCACCAAAATTAATACTTGCTACATTTTGGTATTTATAAGTGATTTTATCCTTAAATTGATCAGTTACTTCTTTAAGATTAGAGTCATTTGGGTCCGCATAGTAGCTATCTGATAATTTAGATGTATCATTCACTTCAAAAATTCTCAGTTTTGTATCTGTAGCACTTACTTTACCGCTACTTTCTTCGATTTTATCTTGGTAACCTTTAATATACACCCACGTATTACCTAAAACTCGTTGCTTAGGGTTAACAAATACCGTTTGCTTGTATGTGTTTTGACCTGAAGCTGTATCTACACCAATAATTTGAGAAGAAATGTTCGCGCCATTTGGCTTATCAATTCCTGCAATTGGTGAACTATAGTTATAAGTAATTTTATTGTTAAACATTTCATCCGCAATATTAATATTTGCATCATATGTTCCTGATTTAGGTGCCTTTGCTCGGTCTGTAAATAAAGGTAATGAAAATTGTCCGTTAATATTTTCTTTATCATTTACATAATCTGTAAAGACAAATGTATACGTCTTAGTCAAGATATCATATGTTGCTTTAGCTACAACATTGCCATTCGTACTTTTAATATCTGCAATTGGCATCGTATTATTCGAGTTAGAGTAATCCACGTCTCCATTACCAGTTAAACTTTCTGGTAACTTCGCTGTAAAATAATCCCCTGATTTCACTTGTCCAGTCACTGTAAAGTTTGCCGCCATAAAAGTATTACCACTTTGGTTAGGGTCAAATGTAGTCTTTTCTAATTGAAAATCTTTTGCCGTAACTTTATCATTTACATTTGTGCCTTTAGCATCAGCAGCATTTACTACAGGTTCAGCAACTGCAAGACTACGTACAGCTCTCGTTCTAACACTTGGTTTACTAGTTCCTTGCGCATTGGAAATCGTTTGTGGTGATGATTGTGGTAAATCTAATGTTTGAGGATTTTTAAGCTCACTGTTTGTTGTTATGCTATTAGCATCATTCGTTGTTTTATTATCTACTTGAGAATTTGCTTCTTGAGGAACAGTTCGATCTTGCATTTTTGCAGCAGTTGCTTGATCTTTAATTGCCGTCGGTTGAGGTGTTTCATTTGTTGAAGCTGGCTCTGTTGTAGTGGTATTGCTCGTTTGTGTAGACATTGGTTTTGCTGTGCTATCTACATTCGCACTGTTTGTGTTTGCACTAATATCAGATGTATCATTAGCCGTTGTATTTAATTGAGGTGTTTCTATCGTATTGTTTTTTTCGGAATCTGCACTTGCATTATTTTTCGAAGATTGCGTTGTATCGTTCGATTGTTCTGAAGCTTGTGCTTGATGATTGCCTATCCCAAATAGTATAGTTGCCCCTACTATTACTGATGTGGTACCTACTGTAAAACGTCTAATCGAATACTTATTCTGCTTATTCGACAAATAATCAATTCTTTTTTTCAAAAATATTACTCCATTTCAATTTCTAGATTAGTCTAAATTGTATAATGAAATAAGAATTATATCAATTGCTTTTCGAAAAAAATTACGTAAAATTTGTTTTCTTCCTATTTATATAACTTAAAATTTTCTGTTAACTAGCAAAAATCAATATACTATTTTTACACTATTGCAAATGTTTTACTTTTTAAAAACTTAGAAGTTCTAAATTTTTCATCACCTTAAATTTTACTGTAATTTCAACAATCAAATTTAACTAACATTTTAAATTATTCATCATGCTAACAAAAAGGCCTAACGTATAAATGTACGTTAGACCTCATGTTCAACTTATTCATTTTACATTGTATATTAAACACATACATCATTGAATAAATGTTTGCTTACTAACCAATTTTTATGATCTTTAACAACAAGTTTTTCATCTTTAAGTTCATGAATAATATGACCAGCTGTTTCCCGGGAAATCCCAGCCATATCACTCATGAGTTGAATAGTTAAAAACTGTTTGATTTCATAAAATTCATCTTGATCGTATCCTACTGTCTGACATAGATGGCATAACAATTTGATAATTCGATCTTTAGCAAATTTACTTGTTAATGCCATATTATAGTTCATGTGTTGCTGCTCATTATCATTTATTAATGCAAAAAGTGTCAAAAATATATCATCATTAGCTTTGCACAAAAAGGCCATCAATTCTCTAGGCAATCCAAGAACTGTACAATCGGTTAATGCTGTACACAATTCGTTAACTTCTTTCGGATGAAATAAGTTAACGATTGGAAATAATACTTGCTCTTTATTAAAATAACGATATACATCTCCATTTTGATTGTAATGTTCTCTAATAATGTTACCTTCAATTAAAAAGTAAATATTGCTACTTTCTTGTGGCGAAAAATAAATAACTTGGCCTTTCGTATAATGTCTGACAAAACATTCACTTTGATATGGTTGTAATATACTATATGGGATATTAATGTAATCTGCTAATGCCTTTAGTTCATGTTCTAATTTATTATTTCTACCCAAAATAAAGTTTTCTGTCATAAGTTAAACTCCTTCAAACCTTGCAAAGTGTCAGCAGACAACTTTTTCATTTGAATCAACGGAGAAACATATTTAATGTTTTGTCGCGTGATAAAGTGCTACATGTGAATGTGTGTACCTTTATTACCAATCAAAGCTTCGTATGCCTGCTCTAAATTGGTAATGATAACTTTTTTGTTTTCCCCACTTTCAACAAATCGTATCGCAGCTTCTATTTTTGGCAACATCGATCCTTCCGCAAACTTACCTTGTGCTGCGTATTTTTTCAGTGTTGCTACATCAATATCATCGATTTGTTGTTGATTAGGTTCATTAAAGTTAATAAATACATTTTCTACATTCGTAAGAATCATTAAGGTATCTGCTTCAATCAGCGTTGCTAATTTCTCACTAGCAAAATCTTTATCTATAACCGCTTCAACACCTTCATAGGTATTTTCTTTTTTTATAACTGGAATACCGCCACCACCGCATGCAATGACAATATTTTTACCGTCTGCTAAAGTTCGAATTAACTGGTGTTCTAGTATAGATTGAGGTAGTGGTGACGCAACTACTTTTCTATAACCACGTCCTGCATCTTCTTTAAAGACTGAGTCTGGCTGTTCTTTTTGTAATTCTTCAACTTCTTCTTTCGTATAAAAAGGACCAATTGGTTTAGTTGGGTTATCAAATCGTGGATCATTTTTATCTACTTCCACACGTGTAACGATTGTGCCTACAGTTCTATCACTATTCATTTCAGTTAAAATGCGATTGATTTCAGTTTCCAACCAATAGCCTATCATACCCTGTGACATTGCACCACAAGTATCCAATGGCATTGCCGGCGTTGTGTCACTGTTCGATTTAGCTTGTTGGATTAATAAACTTCCAATTTGTGGGCCATTACCATGTGAAATGACAATACGCGCTGGTGAATCAAATAAAGGTTTAAGGTTTTGCATCGCACGTCTAATAGCTGTTTGTTGTGCTTCAGCTGTTGCTTCTTTTGTCTGTATCGCATTACCGCCTAATGCAATGACAATTTTCTCTTTCATATTTTTGTCGCTCCTTTTAAAAAACATTTATCGTTCCCATCAATAACTTAATTAACCCGATAACTGCAAGTACGATAATAATCATAAAAAGAATATAGTCTGATTTAATCAAACGTGTCTGATTATTCTTTTGAACGATTGAATAAACAAGAAGAGCTGGAATATAAAGTAACATCGTCAATAATAAGTAATTGATACCTGCTGCATATATAAGCCATATAGCATAAATTGAGGCTATGATACCAATCGTCCATTGTTTAGTAGTTGCTTGCTGTCTATGCTCTAAAGTGTATTTAACTTGGTAAAATGCACTGAACATATAAGGGTATAAAATAGCACTTGATGCTAGTGAAAATGCAAATTGATACGCACTCTGTGTAAATAGCATACTTATTAAAAATAATTGTACTAATATATTGGTAATAAGCAGTGCATTTACAGGTGCTCCATTTTTATTTTCTTTAGCAAACCATTTTGGAAATAATCCATCTTTTGCAACAATGAAAGGTAATTCACCAGCAAGCAGTGTCCATCCTAACCATGCACCTAGTACCGAAATAATTAAACCAATATTTACAAGTGTAGATCCCCAACCACCTACAATAGTTGCAAGCACCTGTGCCATACTTGGCGAATCTAATTGAGAAATATGATTTTGCAAAATCACGCCTTGAGCTAATACAGTTAATAAGAAATAGATAATTAAAACTGATATAAGTCCTATAACCGTGGCACTACCTACATCTTTTTTATTTTTAGCTCTACTAGAAAAAATTACTGCACCTTCGATACCGATAAACACCCATACTGTCACTAGCATCGTACTTTTAACTTGGCTCATTGTGCTCGCCCAACTAAATGGCAATACACCCTCTGACGTCATACCGAAAAAGCCTGTTTTAAAAGTGTCAAAATTGAATGCAATTATCATGCATATGATTACAAGTAAAATCGGTATTAACTTTGCAACAGTAACAATACTATTGATAAATGCTGCTGTTTCAACGCCTTTTAAAATCAAGAAATGGACACCCCAGAGTAGTAACGAGGCGACAATAATACTTGGTAATGTGTTGCCTCCTTTAAAAATCGGGAAAAAGTTACCTACTGCTGACATCAATAGTGTTGCATAGGCAACATTGCCTAAAAACGCTGAGAACCAATATCCCCAAGCACTGATAAAGCCTACAAAATCGCCAAATCCTGCTTGAGCATAACTATAAATACCACCGTCTAGCTCCGGCCGTTCATTGGTTAAATTTTGAAATACGAACGCTAATGAAATCATTCCTATAGCTGTAATAATCCAACCAATAATAATGGCTAATCCACCGGCTTTACCGCCCATATCAGACATTATATTGAACGCACCGCCACCAATCATGGATCCTATAACTAGTCCAATTAAAGAAGATTTACTGAGTTTGTTATCTCCTGATTCGTTCATATTCATTTCTCCTTTAATACCAATATGAGGTGTCTGTACATGACACTTATATCATCAGACACATCATATTCATATCGTTCCATTTAGTGATTAACTCCCCAATGTTGCTGCCATTACTGCCTTAATTGTATGCATTCTATTTTCAGCTTGATTAAACACTTTTGAATGTTCACTTCTAAAGATTTGGTCTGTAACTTCCATTTCAGCTAATCCATATTTTTCATAAATTTCTTGTCCATAAAGTGTATTTGTATCATGGAATGCTGGTAAACAATGTAAGAATATCGTTGAATCTTTACCTGTTAAATCAAACATCTGTTGATTCACTTGATAGTCTTTTAATAAATTAATACGTTGTTCAAATTCACTTTCTTCACCCATCGATACCCAAACATCTGTATATATAGCATCTGTATTTTCAACTGCTTCTGCAATATTATCCGTAATCATGACTGAACCACCATATTGACTCGCTTTTTCTTTTGCAATATCAACATATGCCTCTTTTGGATTTAATGATTTAGGTGTACAAATTCTTACATTAACACCTAACATAGCACCTGCTACCATTAATGAATGCGCAATATTATTACGTCCATCTCCAACGTAAGTTAAGTTTATTCCTTCTAGATATCCAAAATTCTCTTTTATTGTCATAAAATCAGCTAACATTTGTGTAGGATGCCAATCATCTGTTAATCCATTCCACACCGGTACACCAGAGAACTTCGCTAAATCTTCAACAGCTTGTTGTGAAAAACCACGGAATTCAATACCATCGAACATTCTACCTAATACTTTCGCAGTATCCTCTACAGATTCTTTTTTGCCTAATTGAATATCATTTTTCCCTAAAAATTCTGGATGCGCACCTAAATCAATAGACGCAACTGTAAACGCTGCACGCGTTCTCGTCGAATTCTTTTCGAATAGTAGTGCAATATTTTTTCCAGATAAGTAGTGATGCTTAATACCGTTTTTCTTATACTCTTTTAATGTAATTGCAAAATCAATAAGTCCTTCGAATTCTGCTTTGGTAAAATCACTTTCTTTTAATAATGATCTGCCTTTTAAATCATACGGTTTTTGAATTTCTGTCATTATTTTCACCCTCGTTTCTATAATTTATTACGTTAAATGTCTTCTCTGAATAGTGGTTGACTCATACATCTAGGACCCCCACGTCCACGTACCAACTCGCTACCAGATATTTCAATGACTTTAATGCCTTTTTGTCTCAATAAATCATTCGATACATAGTTTCTATCGTAAGTCACTACAACACCTGGTCTTATACATAATGTATTTGAGCCATCATTCCATTGCTCTCTAGCACCATCAATGACATCACCATTTCCTGTTGGAATGAATTGGATATCATCTATACCTAGTACGTCTTCTAAAGTATCTTTTAAATGATTAGATTGTTTGATGGCAATATCTTTATTTACGTCATCATATTCAATAATAAATATATTCATATTGCCTTCTGCCTTTAAAATGGCTGAATGCATTGTAAATTTGTCATAATCTATCATTGTAAATACTGTATCTAAGTGCATAAATGTTCGACTAGTTGGAATTTCAATTGCTACTACTTTTTTAAACGTCGCCTGCGGATTTTCAAAAATACGTCGCGCTAACTTTTCAATAGCTTGTGCAGATGTACGTTCTGAAACGCCTATAGCCAAGACATCTTTAGATAAAACAAGTTCATCGCCGCCTTCAATATTGAATGGGCAATCTCGATCTAACCAGATTGGAATATTCGCATCTTTAAATCTAGGATGATGCTTTACAATATATTGAATAAATATTGATTCTCGTCGTCGTGCTCTCCAGAACATCCGATTGATTGTTATACCGTGTCCTATTGAGGCTTGTGGATCTCTAGTAAAATAAAGGTTTGGCATTGGATCTAAATAGAATGGATACTTATCATCCATATACTCTACTAGATGTGTACATTTCGGATTAATTTCTTCCTTACGTACCCCTGACATTATTTTATCTACAAGTTCTTGATTAGAAAGTGTCGCAAATAATGCCTTAATTTCTTCTTCATGACCTAATATTGTTTTTTTAGACTCTGCTAATACATCATCAATAAATTCACTTCTTACTTGAGGATTTTCAATACTTTCAGCTGCTAACTTCTCAAGGTAAAGTACTTCAACACCCTCTTCTCTTAGCACCTGTGCAAAATGGTCATGCTCTTTTTGAGCTACTTCTAAATATGGAATATCATCAAATAGTAATCCATCTAAATAATCAGGTACTAAATTTTCTAATTCTTTTCCAGGACGCTTAAGTAACACAGTTTTTAAAGCTCCAATTTCGCTATTTACTTTAATTGGACCATCTGTCATGTCTATTTCCTCCTTTTATCTTTGAATTCATTTAGAGTATAGACAATCTTCAAACGCTTACATGTGATTATATTCACATAAAGAAAGTCGAAAATTTCATATCTTTTTGTTATACAATACATAATAATGGATTTTTATACATAAATAAAGGTGTTTTGAGTCAAAATATACATTTTTTATTCAAAAATACCCGCAAAAACATGTTGTATAAAGTTTTTTATACAGTCAAATGAATGACTATGAATTCTTTCTTTCCATAAAAAAACGCGTACACAAGTTAATATTCGGAAACTAACTTGAGTACACGTGATACGAAACAAATTTTTATTATTCATTTGATACATATCTATTTAAATAATTTTGCGTATACGTATTCTGCCATATCATTTGAGGCAGTTAAGATTAATGTAGTGTCATTTCCACTCACCGTACCTAATATCTCTTCTATATTTAGCTGATCGATAAAATAGTTTATGCCTTGGGCGAAACCAGGTGAGGTTTTGACGATAATGTATGAACCATTGATGATTGAACTTAGAACTTCATGTTCACAATAGTGTCTAAACTTTTCTCTCATCTCTTGTTCTGTTTGATTATTAATAGCTTTATAAATCCATGTTTCACAATCGATAGGGACACGATATATATTAAGTTCTTTCAAGTCTTTAGCAATTGTTGTTGCACTATATCTTACACCAAAATATTCTTCAATATATGAAATGATTTGTTCTTTTTTATAAATCTTATGCTTTTTAACTATTGTAGAAACAATTTCTAATCGTTTACTTTTCTTCATATTGTAAACTCCTTTGGTAGTTACGTTTCTTGTATTAAAAAATAAATTCATGCATGTTTCATTTATAATTTAACACTTTGTTTTGCAAAAGATAATAAAAATACATGTAAATTTTTTGTGACAACTTTTAAAATGAATTTTGTATTCTAAGTCAGCATTTAATTATCACATATTTGCTACTAGTAATGATTTTAGGCTGCCGAGTAGTCTTTCGGCAGACAACCCTCACACTCCTCTCATCTAATTACAAAAAGAGGGTACACCTACAAAGTCAATTATCAATGTAGGTATACCCTATATATAAGCTGTATTTAAAATTTAATTATTTATAAGTGTTTAACATTACTTCTTCTTGTTTATATATTTTTACTCCACGCCTACTTCATTCCATGCTTCATACACCTGTTCAGCTGTTTGCTCGTCATATAAATCTTTAGCCGCTTGGTATAATGCATCTTTACAATCTTTGAAGTTTGAATTACTTGTTAAGTATTCCGTTAATGCTCGGTAGTAAATTTGTTCTGATTTAGATTTCCCTATTGCTTGAATCACGTTATAAGCTGCTTTATTTGGAATTCCAGAATTCGTATGTACGCCACCATTATCTTTTTCAGTGAATACATAGTCTTTCATATGAGCTGGTTGACCAAATTGTTCTGGGTTTGACATGCTGCGTAAAGCGTCTCCCTCTTTTCCAGGTGTGTAGACATCTTCACCCATTAAGAAATCCTCGTCATCTACAAAGTATCCAAAAACATCTGAAAAGCTTTCATTTAGAGCGCCTGACTGGTCCTTATATTCTAAGTTCGCAGTCTCTTGTGTCACACCGTGTGTTAATTCGTGTGCTACTACGTCATTTGCACCCGATAAACTTGTGAATGTGCGACCATCACCATCACCATAGATCATTTTGTCACCAATCCATGCGGCATTATTTCTGTTATCTTGACCACCGTAGTTATTAACATGCGTTAATGAAACAATTGGACTACCTTGGTTGTCATATGATTCACGACCAAATGTGTCTTTGTAATAATCATATGTTTGTTTAGCGTAATAATTTGCATCTACGCCAGCACGTTGCTCATCTTTTACGAAGTTTTCATCTTCATTAGTAATCAATGTTGCTTGACCTGTTTGATCATTAAAGCTAAATGCTGATAATTTACCTTGATGCGTTAAATCTTCTAGGCTAAATCCACCGTCAATACTATTGATATTAATATCTTTTGTATCGCCAAGTACACCTTTTCCTTTACCAGTTTCTGCAGCTTCTTTAACTAAGTTTATTTTTTCTAAAATTTCGCCAGTTTGAGCATCAATTTTAACTTTCCAATGTGAAATTTCTGGTGTCACTGTAATTAACTCAACATTATAAACGTATTTATTACTGTCACCATCGATTTCAACTTTGTTTTCTTTAATGACTTTATCTTTAAGATTTTTCGCTTTATTCTTATCAATCTTAACTGCTTTAAATGCTTTGTCGGCTGCGTCATCTTTACTTAATGTCACTTTATTCGTTGGCTTTACTTTCTTCGCATCAGTATCCCCATTGATTAAAACGACTTTTCCTGATTTGTCTGCGTGTACTTTCACTTCTTTGTCAGGTGCATGAACACCATCAACACTCGGTTGCAATGTGTAATGCGTAAATCCTTTTTTATCAGTTTTTACATCAGTAACAGCGTAATCTTGATAAATATTTTTTACATTTTCGGATTTAGGCAATTCTTTTAATGCTTTGACCGCATCACTCTTTTGAGTCACCTCAAATTTAATATCAGAATTAGCTGGTTTATTGTTTGAATCAATCGCTAATGCTGCTGGTGATAAAGTGCTCAACAAGGTTACTGCTGCCATACTTGTAAATGCATATCTTGAAAATTTCCTCACATTTCATTCCTCCTGAAATCTTAAAAACAGCTTATAAATAAAATATTAATTTAATTTTTCAGAAAAGTAAATGATTATTTCTATTTATTTCGATACTTTTTGTTCGTTGATTTTATTTATTGATTCTTTTCTTTTTTAAAAATGTTATCTGTAGCTAAATAAAATTTTAAAAATTTAGCTTAATTATATTTTAAAATTTATCAAGGCTTTATTTTTGTGAAAATATTAACAAATACAAAATAGTGCTCTATATACTTAATCAATGCTTGAAATATGTGAGATAACTATTTAAATAAGCATGATCAAATAAACATTTTTATCAATTTCAAACAACTATGTAAGATGCAATAATCGTTATTATTTAATAAAAAAGACTAGAATGCGGTATCACTCCTCACACTCTAGCCTTAATATGCTATTGTTTTATTTACTTGTTTTGTATGGTGTATGTCCAACTGTTACTTCGACAACTCTATTATGATCAACGACAAACCAGATGCCTAATGTCTTTTTAGCATTTTGATAGTAAAAAATACCGCTATCAGCTTCCTTTGTTTTACCATTTTCTTTTTTCAAGTCCTTGCCATAAGCTTTTTGGATATCTTTTAATGAAATATTATTTTTAACTACAAATTGCAATTGACTTGCTTCGTTTCCTTTTGCAGAAACACCTTTAAAAGTTTGATCATATTTCTCTACTTTTTTTATCGTATTCGTTTTAGCTAATTTAATACCATTGAATTTCACGTTATCATACTTAATCGCGTTAATAAAATTCTTATCCAGAATAAAATTAGCATTATTACCAATATAACCATTGTAAGTATAATATGGGGTTATTGCTGCCTGTGCCTGATTACTTGTTGGCGCCGAATTTTCAACAACTGTTACTCCAATCAGTGTGCCCAATGCTAATGTTGCTGCTACACAAACTTTACTGGTTTTATTCATAATTATCTCTCTTTTCCATACAAATATTTTATTCCTTACACTTTTATTATAACTTTTCCAGCCATAAAAATACTAATGATTATATTTATAAATACATAACAGTTTTGTTATACTAATTGAAGTACACAAAAAACAATGAAAATATTAATATCGTCTAATTTTCTAATATTTATTTTTTAAAATGATTATGGCAATATTGAAATAAATTATTTAGCTTCACGTATCGACTACTTTTCATTAACATGGAGGCGTTATATTTGAAAAAACTTCTTATTACCATCGTAATTATCGTATTAATCGGAGCACTTGGGTTCGCAATTTATGCTGCAATAAATCATTCTACATCATCAAGTAATAACCAAGAACAAGAAAATAAAGCTACGCATAAAAAGACAGACACCGAAGAAAATGATCAACAAGATGATAGTGCAGACAAAGCAGATAAAAATCAAAATAATGGCAATAACGTTACTAATGACAATCAACCATCTTTACCGTCAAATGTTCCTAACAACCATTCAACAGCACCTTCGAATACGCAACCAGCTCAGCCAAAAGACTCAAATTCAAATAAAAATAATACTCACGGTGGTGGCAGTCAATCGTCAACAAACAACCAAAATAATCAACAACAGAACACACCACCTGCTAATAAATCAAATAATACCAATACGCCTTCTAAACAAACACCTCAAGCACAATCACCTAAAAATTAATCATTTACCTGATACGTCCACAAGTATCAGGTACATAAATCCAGAAAAACAGCAGTATGATATTTTTCTATTTGAAATATCTTACTGCTGTTCTTTATTTGCATAATTCGCACTCTGTTAAATTCATATAAAAGTTCGCTTTAATGTCATTGACGTATGTATAAGCTCTCATGTTTAATAATATTAATACACCTTTAAAAACGCTTACACGGAAAATTTAGAAAGGAGGTACATGTTAAATGCTTGATAGACACTTAAAACTACTCCAGTTTTTTATTAAAAATCCATCAAAGCACATTAGTTCTAATGAAATTGCTGAACATGTCAATGTTTCAAACCGCACAGTTCGCAATGATATCCATGTTATCAATAGCAATTTTATGGATGATATCATCGTAAGTATTAAATCTAAAGGATATCAATTAAATACATCGCAGTATACCTTAGAAACGATAACTGAACGTTACACGCATATTCAATCATATAAAGAAAAACTATTATTATCTATGGCGTATCAACTGCTAATGCACAATAAATCGCAGACATTGCAACAACTAGAGCAAGATTATCTATTATCTAAAACTGTGCTCAACGACTATTTCGTTCGAATTCAACAATGGTGTCAAAAATTTAATATCGCTTTAACAATCAAGAAAAAACAAGGTATTGTGGTCGATGGAACAGATAATGATATCACTAATGCCATCATCCATTTAAATCAATTATCATCAGGGCATGTACATGTTGAAGACCTAATTTTAAATGAATTACCTGATTCACACCAAAGGATGATTTCGCATATTATACAAGAGACACTTCAACAACATAGTATTGAAACAACTGATATTCAAATACAACAGCTTTTAATTCATCTCATTTTAATCATTAAACGTAAGCAATCTTTAAGTGAGCTAGACACGTTAAACCACGATGCAAAATTGATATCTCAATCTTGCATTAAGCAAATCAACGAAAGATTAGGTTATGACTTGAACGAAAAAGTAATCAATATGTTTTCATTCTTTATTGGTTATCATTTTAATAAACTCGATATTGGCATAGAACGTATATTTATACAAAGTTATATTGATCGCTTAATCGAATTGATGCAGCAACATATTCATGTACCTTTCAATGAAGATTCGATTTTACAACAAAATTTATATAATCATTTTAGTAAAGCATATTTACGTATCACTCAAAACATTTATTTAAACAATCCTTTAGTTATAGAGATTAAAAAACTCTATCCCTTTGTGTTTAACACACTTTTTGAAGCGATTGATAAATTAGCAATTGATACTGATATAGAGATGAGCGAAGATGAAATTGCCTTTTTAACCATTCATTTTCAAGCTGCCATCGAGCGTCGTACCAAAACACAATTAAATGTAGTCATCGCTTGTTATTATGGTCTAGGTGTGTCGAATTTTTTAGAAACTAAAATAAATAACTTATCCGAAGAGTTGTCAGTGATAAATACGATTAAACTAGAAAATATAACACACTATCACTTTGACAATGTAGATTTATTAATAACGACCCATGATATTCCAAAACAAACGCTAAACATACTTCCTAAGCACCTAACGATTATCAAGGTTGCACCATTATTTTCTGAAGATGACCGTCACAAAATCAGACACGTTGTGAAGCAAAAGCAAAATCCGGTTCAAGCACATCATCATATGGACACTGTCAATTTCCTTGTCGTAAATACTGAACAAAAACCACGACATACTGTGCAAATTTTTGAAGAAGCTCAAAAAATATTACAAGCACATCATGCGATTGTAGAAGGATATATCGAATCAGCTTTAGAGCGTGAGAAATCATCTTCTACATACATAGGTAATTTTATGGCGATTCCTCATGGAGATCCTGAAAAAGTTTTACAATCACATGTGCTTATTTTTCGTACAAAAGATGTTTTTCCTTGGCGACAACACGATGTCAAACTTGTCTTTTTCTTAGCGATTTCGCATAAAGACAAAGCTTTTACAAAACAAATGATGCAATTAATTGCTAACTTGGATGATGATTCAGTGAACCATTTATGTAGTTTAGATGATCATAGTTTAAAGCAACAGTTATTTGAATACTTACAAGAATAATTGCCACTAGTAACGGTAATTATTCTTTTTTTTAGTATCGAGAATGCGCTTACAATATAGAAAAGGAGATGATTTTATGAAAATTGTAGCTATTACCTCATGCCCAAATGGCATTGCACATACATATATGGCTCAAGAAAAACTTGAGCAGGTAGCAAAAGAAATGGGTGTGGATATTAAAGTAGAGACACAGGGCGGTGTTGGTGCTGAAAATGTTTTAACTACGCAAGACATCGAAGAAGCTGACGGTGTCATAATTGCAGCTGATAAACAAGTTGATCTGTCCCGATTTGTTGGTAAACGGTTGATTAATGAAAATGTTCGCGAAGGGATTCATAATCCGAGAGATCTAATTCAACGTATCATTAATCAAGATGCGCCTATTTATCAATCTGAAACAAATTATCATTCGAAAGATCGCGATAAGTCTAAAAGTGGTATTCAAATGGTGTATCAACATTTAATGAACGGTGTATCGTTTATGGTTCCTTTTATCGTAGTTGGTGGACTCCTTATCGCCATCGCGCTGACTCTAGGCGGTGAAACGACATCAAAAGGATTAGTCATCCCAGATGATTCATTTTGGAAATCCATTGAAAACATTGGTAGTTTAGCCTTTAAATTTATGGTCCCAATACTAGCTGGATATATCGCTGTTAGTATCGCTGACAAGCCCGGTCTCGTTCCTGGTATGATTGGCGGCGCTATCGCTGCTGACGGTAGTTTTTATGGCAGTGATGCAGGCGCAGGATTTTTAGGTGGTATTGTTGCTGGTTTCTTAGCAGGTTATATCGCAAAGTGGATTAAAGATATTAAAGTTCCAAAAGCAATGGCACCAATTATGCCTATCATTATTATTCCCATTATTTCATCGGTCGTTGTAGGATTGATATTTATATTTTTAATCGGTGCACCAATTTCTAATATTTTTGAGGCATTAACAACCTGGTTAAAAAGTATGCAAGGTGCTAATATTATTATACTTGCGATGATTATAGGTGCGATGATCGCCTTCGATATGGGCGGTCCAGTAAACAAAGTAGCATTTTTATTTGGCTCAGCACTTATTGCTGAAGGTAATTACGCCGTTATGGGTATGGTCGCAGTTGCTGTATGTACACCACCAATCGGTTTAGGTTTAGCAACGTTTGTTCAAAAGTATAAATTCAATCATTCCGAAAGAGAAATGGGTAAGGCTTCCTTCACTATGGGACTATTTGGTATTACTGAAGGTGCTATTCCTTTCGCAGCGCAAGATCCATTGCGCATTATACCTGCAAACATCATTGGTGCAATGATTGCATCAGTCATTGCAGCCATTGGTGGTGTCGGCGATAGAGTCGCACATGGAGGTCCAATTGTGGCTGTATTAGGTGGTATTGATCATATATTATGGTTTACCTTTGCAGTGATAGTAGGTAGTCTTGTCACAATGATTACTGTACTATTATTAAAACGCAATACACCAGTTATAGCAGTAGATGCACCAGCGCAACACACGCAACTTCATGATACAGATATAACACAACATGATACAGAGGTTGACAATGTAGATAACACCGCGAAACATTCACATCTCAATAAACCTTCTCATGTTTTTGATCAACAAACTATGGTAATTACTGATCACGACATGTCTCGAAACGAAGCAATTGATATGTTGATTCATAAACTTAAAATTTGCCGTTATGTTGAGCACACATCGCATTTAAAAAATGCAATCCTAGAACGTGAAATGGAGTCTACGACAGCTATTGGCATGAACGTGGCCATTCCACATGCAAAGTCTGATGTTGTAAAACAACCGATTGTAGCTGTTATGAAAAATAATCATGGAGTTAAATGGGAGAGCCTAGATGGTAGTCTACCTCAATTGATATTCTTAATTGCCGTACCAAACAACAGTCAGGATACACATTTAAAAATACTTCAGCGCTTATCTAAAGCGTTAATGAATGATGAGACACGCCAATCACTAATTAATGCAAACAGTACTACAGAAATTTACAACTTATTAATGAAAATATAGAGGAGTTTTAACTATGGCATTATTTTTACAACCCGTTTTTAAAGACAGAATTTGGGGCGGTCATGCATTAAAAGCATTTAACTATGATATCCCTAATAAAACAACTGGTGAATGCTGGGCAATTTCTGCACATCCAAATGGTCCTAATACAATTATCAATGGTCCATACAAGGATATGACCCTAGATCAACTTTGGTCACAACATCGTGAATTATTCGATAATGATTCACGAGATAGTTTCCCTCTGCTAACTAAAGTATTAGATGCCAATGATAAATTATCTGTTCAAGTTCATCCGGATGATGATTACGCTTTAAAACACGAAGGCGAACTAGGTAAAACAGAATGTTGGTATATTTTAGATGCAGCCCCAGGTGCTGAAATTATATATGGCGTACATGCACATAATAAACAGACGTTAATCGACATGATTGATAATCATGAATTTGACAGTCTTTTCAAACGTATACCTGTTAAGCCCGGTGATTTTTATTATGTTCCTGCTGGCACTGTCCATGCCATTGGTTCGGGTATTTTAATTTTAGAGACACAACAATCATCCGATACGACATACCGTATTTATGACTATGATAGACGAGATCAAAATGGTCAATTGCGTGATTTGCACTTAGAGCAAAGTAAAGATGTGATTGAATTAGGCAATCATGAACCAAATACTACTCCTATAACAACTCACATCGACACACACACTGTAACTCAATTTGTAGATAATCAGTATTTTGCAGTATATAAATGGGATATTCATGGAGATTTAAAATTCAATAAACCACATGCTTATTGCTTAGTTACAATTATCGATGGTACTGGCACTTTAGCAGTAAACGATAAGCACTATGACATCCAAAAAGGTTCTAGCTTTATTTTAACTACGGAAGACGAAGATATTCACTTTGTCGGTAATATTAGTGCTATAGTAAGTCATCCTGGATAATAGCAATGATAACACCCGTCCCATAAAAGACAGAAATTACTATCTCTTCTGTCTAAAAACATAAAAATCCACACATTAAGGAGCTATAACCCTAATGTGTGGATTTAATTTTTATTCTGTAACGTTACTTTGGTCAACTTTTTCAGATACGCGCTTCATCAATGGATCTGTTACAGGTTTTAAAATTAAACCTACAACGAAGAATCCTATGCCAAATAACGTTAATATAATTAATTTTGTAATTAAGATTTCCGGAACAATACCGCCTACTGTTTCACGTAATGAATCAATTGCATACGTAAATGGTAAGTATGGCGAAATGTTTTGGAAAAATTGTGGCGTAGTTTGAATTGGGAATGTTCCTCCACCACCTGCAATTTGTAATACAAGCAATACGATTGCAATGGCTTTACCTGGGTTACCAAGTAATGAAACGCACGTGTATACGATTGAGTTGAAAATAATCGAACAGAAAATCGTTATAAGTACGAATAATACAGGTGACTCAACCCCTGCTTTTAGGATTAACAAATCTCCAACCGATACAATGAGTGCTTGCAACATACCAAGCATTATAAAGAATCCTGCCTTACCTAAGAACACTTGTCGTGTCGTTAACACTGACTCTAGACTCTTATGTTTATTATCAACCGTTAATAAACTTACCATCAAGAGTGCACCTACCCATACTGACAGTGCAGTATAGAATGGTGTCATACCTGAACCATAATCCTTAACTGGGAAAACATCAACAGTCTTCTTATTAATAGGATTTGCAATAATACCCGCTTGCTTTTTCAAATCATTCTTAAGCGTGTCGATTAATTTATCGACTGCATCATCTTTGTCTAATTTCTTGAAAATTTTATTCGCTTTTTTCAAATCTTTTTCAACATCAGGCAATTTATTTTGAGAAAAATCAGCTAAATCTGATAAAGCCTTTTTCGCTTGTGGCTGATTTTTATTTAGTAATCCTACCGCTTGATCATAACCATTTAATAACGTTGGTAAATTTTTATTCACACTTGCTGTCGCATTGGTTAAACGTTGCTCCAACTGTGGTAAATCGTTACGTACAAAGTTAGCTGCTTTCGCTACATCACTTTTCACTTTAGGGAAGTTTGCTTGAGCATTTTTAACAGCACTAATGTATTGTTGTTCAATACTTGGTAATACTGTTTGTAAACGATCGATACGTGTTTTACCATTTTTTAAAATAGCTTGTCCACTGTTAATGACTTGATCAATTGTATTTAGCTTAGACTGAACATTAGACAATGCCGTTTGCCCTTTATTCAATTCATCCATAATACGTTGTGATATTGATACTAAAGAGCTGTTAATATCTTTTTTAACATAATCTCTAAATGATGATAATGATGAATCTAGTTTTGACAGTTGATCTAGTAATTTAGTAGCTTCAGCAGTTCCTGAACTACCATTCTTTAATGCATTGCTTAATTGATTAACTAACCTTAGTGATTCATTAATTCTATTATTAGCTGCCTTTACCTTATCAATTTCTTTTGATAAATCAACATTTTCATTCTTCTCAATCTCTTTTAATGTATCGATAAATTGTTGATTATATTGAGTTGTGTATTCTAAACCGGACTTAACATTATCTAAAGACTCTCTAAAATCAGAAGGCTTGTCCGATGCTAAAATGCCATACGAAATATTACGTAATGCCTGACTATCTTTTTGTGCGGCTTTCGCTTGGGTATCTAAATTATTTGATAATGATAATAAAGAGCCCGTTAATGCCGCTTCCATTGATTTAACATCTTTATCTGTAATGTTTTGTGTGTTCTCGTTAGCTGTGCTGACTTGTGTTGTTGTTATATCTGCAAAACTTTGCCCATCTTTTTTCCCGCTTGTACTTTGTGGTGTAGTCGATACAGGCGCATTATTACTATTTGGTGCGGTATTTTGCGTAACATTATTATTTGGTGCGGTATCGCCACTTGGTGCACTTGGTGGCGTTGGTGCTACACCATTACCAGCTGCAGGTGCACTATTTGATGTTTCGTTGTTCGCCGCGCTATTTTGAGGAATCTGTTGCTGATTTCTTCGATTTAAATCTTGCGCGCGTCGAATTGCATCTTGATAATCACCGACTCTACTTCTAACTTGTGTGACGAAGCCTTTGGCATCATTTAACTGTCCATTAGCTTGATCAATACCTTGACTCGCAATGTTAAGTCCTTGATTAATTTTAGGGAACTGCGCTGGCACGTCATCAGCTGCAAAATTTAACGCTTTTTCAATTTTCGGCATATAATTATTTAAAGCTAATATCAACTTAGCCTTTTCATTAAGTTGCGGAATAGCACCATTGACTTCGTTTAATTTTTTCTGAGCATCTAAAATATCACCTTTATAATTTCCTAGTTTTCTAAAATCATTCGCATATTTATCTAAATCCGCTTGGTGGTTATTCAAATATACAATTTTATTCGCAAAGTCATTAATCTTAGGTAAAGCTTTATCTGCTGAATATACCGCATTTTTTATCTTGTTAATTGTCGGCACATTTTCTTCAATAGTTAAACCTGCTTTGTTAGCTTCTTCTAATAATGCTCGAGTTACTGTTTTATTAAATTGTTCATTCGCTTTTTCAACGACAACTGACGAACCAGTATCTGTTAGCTTAGACGCAACAGCGTTAATCTTCTGATTCACCTTAAATTCTACATCTGCTTTTTGAGGCTGCTTACGTAGTGTTCCAGTAATTTCATGTGTAAACTTAGATGGGATGTAAATACCTGCAAAATATTTACCCATTTTTATCTCATGATCAGCTTTCTCTCTACTTACAAACTGCCAATCAAAGCTTTTATTTTTCTTGAGTGTATTAACCATCGTATTACCGACATTAACTTTTTTCCCTCTGATTGTGTCGCCTTTATCTTCATTAACGACTGCGACCTTGATGTGTCCCGTGTTGCCATATGGATCCCACATTGCCCATAAGTTAAACCAAGCGTAGAACGATGGTAAAATAGCTAAGCCTGCTAAGATAATCCACACAGCTGGCGTCTTAGCTACTTTCTTCAGATCCATTTTAAATAATTTAAATGCGTTCTTCATTGTCACACTCCTATGTAGGAATTATTCATATTTTTTATATATTTTTTGTAAATTAATTTATTTTTGCGTTGTGAATTAGTATAATCAATTTACTGGAAGATATTTAGTCGATTGATACCTATCAACTATTTTCAGCATACGATAAATTATAACAAATCATAGTTTATTATCACACTTAATTATTATATTTTTCAAGGGAGAATACGAAATATGCCTAAAAATAAAATTTTAATTTATTTGCTATCAACTACGCTCGTATTACCTACTTTAGTTTCACCTACCGCTTATGCTGATACACCTCAAAAAGATACTACAGCTAAGACAACATCTCATGATTCAAAAAAATCTAATGACGATGAAACTTCTAAGGATACTACAAGTAAAGATATTGATAAAGCAGACAACAATAATACAAGTAACCAAGACAATAACGACAAAAAATTTAAAACTATAGACGACAGCACTTCAGACTCTAACAATATCATTGATTTTATTTATAAGAATTTACCACAAACCAATATAAACCAATTGCTAACCAAAAATAAATACGATGATAATTACTCATTAACAACTTTAATCCAAAACTTATTCAATTTAAATTCGGATATTTCTGATTACGAACAACCTCGTAATGGTGAAAAGTCAACAAATGATTCGAATAAAAACAGTGACAATAGCATCAAAAATGACACTGATACGCAATCATCTAAACAAGATAAAGCAGACAATCAAAAAGCACCTAAATCAAACAATTCAAAACCAAGTACATCTAACAAGCAACCAAATTCGCCAAAGCCAACACAACCAAATCAATCAAATAGTCAACCAGCAAGTGACGATAAAGCAAATCAAAAATCTTCATCGAAAGATAATCAATCAATGTCAGATTCGGCTTTAGACTCTATTTTGGATCAATACAGTGAAGATGCAAAGAAAACACAAAAAGATTACGCATCTCAATCTAAAAAAGACAAAAATGAAAAATCTAATACAAAGAATCCACAGTTACCAACACAAGATGAATTGAAACATAAATCTAAACCTGCTCAATCATTCAATAACGATGTTAATCAAAAGGATACACGTGCAACATCATTATTCGAAACAGATCCTAGTATATCTAACAATGATGATAGTGGACAATTTAACGTTGTTGACTCAAAAGATACACGTCAATTTGTAAAATCAATTGCTAAAGATGCACATCGCATTGGTCAAGATAACGATATTTATGCGTCTGTCATGATTGCCCAAGCAATCTTAGAATCTGACTCAGGTCGTAGTGCTTTAGCTAAGTCACCAAACCATAATTTATTCGGTATCAAAGGTGCTTTTGAAGGGAATTCTGTTCCTTTTAACACATTAGAAGCTGATGGTAATCAATTGTATAGTATTAATGCTGGATTCCGAAAATATCCAAGCACGAAAGAATCACTAAAAGATTACTCTGACCTTATTAAAAATGGTATTGATGGCAATCGAACAATTTATAAACCAACATGGAAATCGGAAGCCGATTCTTATAAAGATGCAACATCACACTTATCTAAAACATATGCTACAGATCCAAACTATGCTAAGAAATTAAACAGTATTATTAAACACTATCAATTAACTCAGTTTGACGATGAACGCATGCCAGATTTAGATAAATATGAACGTTCTATCAAGGATTATGATGATTCATCAGATGAATTCAAACCTTTCCGCGAGGTATCTGATAGTATGCCATATCCACATGGCCAATGTACTTGGTACGTATATAACCGTATGAAACAATTTGGTACATCTATCTCAGGTGATTTAGGTGATGCACATAATTGGAATAATCGAGCTCAATACCGTGATTATCAAGTAAGTCATACACCAAAACGTCATGCTGCTGTTGTATTTGAGGCTGGACAATTTGGTGCAGATCAACATTACGGTCATGTAGCATTTGTTGAAAAAGTTAACAGTGATGGTTCTATCGTTATTTCAGAATCCAATGTTAAAGGATTAGGTATCATTTCTCATAGAACTATCAACGCATCTGCCGCTGAAGAATTATCATATATTACAGGTAAATAAGTATTATATTAAACCCGTAAAATTTATAAGTATAAACAATGAGTTCGGACTTAAGCATATTGAAATGCTCCCTTCAAAGTAGACATTGAAAAAATGAAAACTTTGAAGGGAGCTTTATTTATGTCAATAAAACCTAAAGTAGACATAGATGTACTGCTATATATGTTTCAAGAATATGAAAAAGG
>NZ_JACVZJ010000018.1:0-42597 GCF_017151945.1 Staphylococcus sp. EG-SA-10 | reverse complement strand
TTCATGATTTTATTCTTTTCTTTAATCATGAAAGAATTACATTAAAAATGGCTGATTCTGTATAACAACAAAACCAACCATTAATTTTAATTATTTAATTGTCTACTAGACTGGGTGCAGTTCAAAACATGGGTTAATATCATTTCATGGACACTTATTATTATTCTAAGTATTTTAAATGTCTATTTAATCGTTCAAACATTCCAAGAACTACAAGGTTAAAAATAAAACCATTAAAATGTTGGTTGTATCTAATAATTAACAACTTAACATTTTAATGGTTTTTCTTTTGCTATGAACATATTAATGATAAATATACTCATCGTCCTTATGTGTAGTTTCTTTTGATTCTTTTTTAGAAATCGACATAATCATCACGATAATCCATAAGACAATTGCAATTAAATTAAGAGCCATCAAACTTACAATTATCGCGATAACAAAAAGTATAATCGATAATTTTCTACGCCCTTTAATACAAATTGTCGCAAATATACCATAAAGTGTTGAAATTAATAAAATAATTGCTAATGCACCAATTGTTGTCTGAAGCATATCTAAAGAAACCTTGCCACCGTTCTGAGATAATTGCTTCGCTAATTCTTCACGTTGTGATGCATTGCCACTTTTTAAAGAAAAATAGGATAGCCCCATAACTAATAAATAAATAATACTAATACTATTTGCAATCCAAGCCATGATTAATTCAGGTTTTCTATTCATCATAAAATCCTTTCTTTGTTTAATATTTTAATAAGTATACTACGAGCCTATAGATATACGCACATTAATTTCCTTGTATATTAACATATTTTTCATCTAATTTTTATAATAAACATCTGAATTCAGATTGATGGTAATTTAGGTGTATGGTAATGATAAATCGTCATTTAAAATTTTGACACCTAAACACTTTAATTAAAAGTTATCGATAATTAACCTCATATAAAAACCCAGATTAATAAGCAAAAGACCTCTACTTACTAATCTGGGTATCATCAATATTTATTCTTGCTCTTTTTTGTCCTTAACTTCACTTGAATTGCGTTCTTCAGAAATATCATTGTTGTAAATTTGACGTCGCTCTTCAAAATTCATTCGACGTTGACTAACTGCGCTAGGTTGATTTTTCCTATGTTCTTTCATTCGTTGGTTATAAGCTTTACGTTTTTCTTTTTTCTTAGCTTTAATTTCAGCTTTTTCTCGCTTTTGTTGTGCTTTCAATTCTTTTGGATCAACTTCAGGTTCTGCATAATAACCATCATCTTCAATACCTAGTTCTTCAGTACTTTTTTGTTTGTATTTAGCCTGTCTGGATAATACTGATGGTTCTTCCTCAGTGCGCTCATCATGATTATATTCACTTTCAACTGCTCGTTTAGGAAATTGATCATATTTATCTCTTTCCTGTTCTTGATCATATACAGTGTTTGATTTATCCAATTCTTTTTCATATTTAGGCACATCATAATAATCATCTTTCGGTTGTGGGCGCTCATACACAGGTTCACGATAATCATAAATCGGCCCATTGTACTCTTCATAATATTGTGGCGCAACCATTTCAACTTTATCTTTTCTTATAAATAGCATCATCGCAATAATAAAGAATAAGATCGGAATGATTAAAGTAACGATAAGTAAAACTAAAGGAATCGTTACAATTGCTGATATTAAGAATAAGAAACCTGACAAGATTCTTATATTCATAGATATGAGAGCTAAAAATGAAATCAACAAACAAACAATAAAGTAAACGATAATAGCCCATATACCATTTTGTAACCATATTACAAATTGTGTTGTATTATAGCCATTTCCAGCTAATAATTGCTGGATAAATGCATTATTGTTTAATGTATTTTCAAGATTAGCAATCGATGTGTTATTACTGAATGAAACAAGTGCTATAAACATCGTAATGACAGTAAGCACTAATAACATCACCCAACATAACCAACCTAGAACTTTTTCAGTTAATCTACTTACTGGACGTTTAATTTGAGTAAATTGTTCTCCAGCCATTCGTTACAACTCCTTATAGTACTTATCCCGTTATTATAACTAAATATACAGTAAATAACTACTATTTATGATTTTATTTTAATGACATTTTGAAATTCAAAAAGTTTTCATTGTATTCACTTAAAACTTCAGGTCCTAAATCTTTATAAACTTCAAGGCGTTCTTGCTCTTTCTTAGTCGGATAGAAACGATGGTCATCTTTAATCTCTTTAGGCAACAATTGTCGTGCAGCCTTGTTCGGCGTTGCATAGCCTACGAATTCTGTATTTTGCTTGTTATTTTTAGCATCTAATAAAAAATTCATAAATTTATATGCACCCTCTTTATTTTGTGCCGTTTTTGGAATTACCATATTGTCGAACCATAAATTCGATCCTTCTTTAGGAATAACATAGTTATATTTATCCCCTTCTTGCACTAGAGGTGCTGCAACACCACTCCAAACAACCGCAATGTTACCTTCATTTTGTTCAAGCATCATGGTAATTTCATCACCTACGACACCTCTTACTTGTGGTGCTAATTTAGTTAAATCTCGCTCTGCTTCTTTTAGATGGTGCGAATTACGGTCATTAAGATTATACCCAAGTTTGTTGAGACTCATGCCTATAATCTCTCTAGCACCGTCAACTAGTAAAATTTGGTTTTTAAATTTAGGATTATACAACGACTTCCAACTATCAAATGATTCATTTGGATACTTTTCTTTATTATATAAAATACCTACAGTTCCAAAGAAATAAGGTAAAGAGTATTTATTGCCTTTATCAAATGACATATTCATATAATCTGAATCCAAATTTTTAATATTAGGTACCTTATTATGATCTATTGGTAACAATAAATGATCTCTTTTCAATTTTTGAACTGTATATTCACTAGGAAAAGCAACATCATAATGTGTACCGCCATTGCGAATTTTGGCTTCCATCGCTTCATTTGAATCGAAAGTTTCATAAACGACTTGAATGCCAGTTTCTTTTTCAAATTTCTTAATTAACTCTGGATCAATATATTCGCCCCAATTGTATACGTAAATTTTTTGATTTGTATGCACTTGTTCTTTAGATTTAAACCAATGACTTAAAGTAAGACAAAGCATACCCACAACTAATGCACCTATAATGAGTTGTAAAAAACGTTTCATTATTTTACACCTCGCTTGATTAGTTTTTTCTTATTTATCACGTATTGAATCAAATAATATCCTAGTATTCCTAATACAATAACAGCAAACAATAATGTTGAAATCGCATTAATTTCCATACTAATTCCTTTTCTCGCCATAGCATAAACTTCAACTGATAACACACTAAAGCCATTACCAGTAACGAAGAAACTTACTGTGAAATCGTCTAGTGAATAAGTTAAAGCCATAAAGAATCCTCCTATAATAGAAGGTAAAATATTAGGAATAATAATGTTGCTTAATAATTGTGGTTCAGTCGCTCCTAAATCTCTTGCAGCATTTAACATATTATTATTCATTTCATACAGTTGTGGTAAGACGATAATCACAACTATAGGTATGCAAAATGCAATATGAGATATTAGAACTGTCCAAAATCCTAAACCAAGACCAGTAAAATGGCCAATCGTTGTAAACATAATTAAGAATGATGCACCTATGACAACGTCGGATGATACCATCAAGACATTATTCAATGTTAGTAAAGTTACTTTAAACTTTTTATTTCTTAAATAATAAATAGCAATGGCACCAAATGTACCAATAACTGTAGAAATTGAGGCTGCTAAAAGTGCTACAGCTATCGTATTAAAAATGACCGACATTAAATGATCATTTTGAAATAATGATTGATAATGCTCTAATGTAAAATGTTCAAAGTGAATCATATTACCAGCCGAATTGAATGAATAGAACATTAAAAAGAATATTGGGATGTATAAAATCGCTAAAAGTATCCCGATATACAGCTTTCCATACCATTTCATATGATTCACCCTCTCCCATTAGATGATTTTGTAATGATTAAAATGAATGCCATAAATACAATTAAGAATATAGCTATAGTTGATCCCATACCATAATTTTGAATTGTTAAAAATTGTTCCTCTATTGCCGTACCTATATTTATGACTTTATTACCTGCAATTAATCTTGTAATCATAAATAATGAAAGTGATGGAATAAAGGTTACTTGAATCCCAGTCATAACACCTTCTTTTGTTAACGGCATGATTACTTTTCTAAAAGTATAGAAAGGACTAGCACCTAAATCACTTGAGGCCTGCAATAAATTATTAGGAATTGCTTTCATGCTATTAAATATAGGTAAAATCATAAATGGTATATAAATGTAACTTGCCACTACTAAAAACGCACCAGTTGTAAATAACAAATTGAATGATGGTAAATTAAATAAGTGGAAAAATTGATTAATCACGCCATCATGACTTAATAAACCTATAAAAGCATATGTCTTTAACAATAAATTTATCCATGTTGGAATAATCATTATCATTAATAAGATATTTTGAAATTTCGAGCGAGTAATATAATAGGCAGCTGGATAACTGATAGCCAACGTAATAATTGTTATTAAAGCGGCATATAAAATTGAATATGCAAACATTTTTAAATATTTTGTAGTAAAAATTTGTTGATAATTCGTGAAACTAAAATGTCCATTGATATCTAAAAATGAAAAATAAATGAGTAATACAACTGGTACAATAATAAATATAACCATCCATAGTAAATACGGGATTAAGAGAAATTTATTAGTATTACGCATTGTCTACTTCCTCATAGCTTTCAATACGTTTATCAAACTCTTCTTCTGTTTCTCCAGGAACCATAATATGAATGGCTTCAGGATCAAAATAAAGACCAACTTCACTGCCTACTTCAGCTTTTTTAGTCGTTTGTATTACCCATTCATAACCTTTATTGTCTATACAACATATTTCATAGTGGACCCCTCTAAATAACATAGAATCAACAGTTGCTTTAAATAATCCTTCTTCAGCTTTGATTAATGATATATCTTCTGGTCGAATAACGACTTCTACTTTTTTATTTTCAGGAATACCCATATCGACACATTCGAAATCTTGCCCATAAATATTCACGACATAATCTCTAACCATGCGCCCTTCAACAATATTAGATTCTCCAATAAAATCAGCTACAAATCGATTCACTGGTTCGTCATATATATCTGTTGGTGTACCAAATTGTTGAATTTTCCCATCTTTTAATACAAAAAGAAAGTCACTTAATGCTAACGCTTCTTCTTGATCATGTGTTACAAATATAAATGTAATACCTAATCTAGATTGCAATTCTCGTAATTCATATTGCATTTCAGTACGCAATTTCAAATCTAATGCGGATAAAGATTCATCTAACAATAATATTTCTGGTTCATTTACGATAGCACGTGCAATTGCAACACGTTGCTTTTGTCCACCACTCATTTCATTAATATTCCTTTTTTCATAACCTGAAAGCTTAACTAATTTTAATGCCTCAGTTACTTTTTGATCAATTTCAGTTTTTGATAATTTTTTTAATTTCAAACCGAAAGCGATATTATCATAGACGTTTAAGTGTGGAAATAATGCATAATCTTGAAAGACTGTATTCACTTTACGTTTATTTGGCGGTAAATTACCAATTGGTTTGTTTTGATAAATCACTTCACCACTGTCAGGATATTCAAACCCTGCAATTAATTTTAAAATTGTTGTTTTACCACAACCTGAAGGACCTAATAATGTATAAAAGTATCCTGATTCAATATCAATATCTATGTCATCTAAGATATTAAGATCATCATAGCTTTTACTAACTGATTTTAATGATAATAATGGTTCCAAATAAGATCCCCCCTATAAATATGAAGCTGTCGCTACAATAAGTATTCGTGTTTCATTGTTTGATTCATTTGACAAACGATGATTATCTCGTGCTTTAAAATACAAAACGTCTTCTTCTTGTGCTTGATATATCTCTTTGCCTAAATTAAGTGTTATCTGACCTGACATACAATAAATAAACGTATCAGACTCTGATGGATTGAAATTTTTATATGATGCGCCAGGCTTTAAAGTTAATATTAATGGCTCCATATCATATTCATTTGACTTTGAAACTAACCAATTTAATATATAACCTTCATCATACTCATCATAAATAACTTGTTCTTCCTTCTTGTATAATACTTTTTCATTTTCACTGTCTTTAAAAAATTCACTTGGCGTCGTTCCTAACACCTCTATAATATTTAAGAAAGTTTCCATACTTGGTGAGGCATGTTCACTTTCTATTTGTGAAATGTAGCCTTTCGATAAGTCTGTACGTTCAGCAAGTTCTTCTTGCGTTAAATTTTTAATTCTTCTAAGATTTTTAATTTTATTACCTATGTTCATTTATTTTTCCACCTAAAAAAGCTATATTAAGTTTACTTTTATCAAACATTTTGTTTAACACTTGATAAAGGTATCAAAATATAGCTTTATTAGCAATAGTTTTAAAGAAAAAATCCTATTAAATTGTGTTAATTTCGAACGAATTATTTTTTAGCTGTTACTCTTTGTTCTTCAGAGTGATTTTTTACATCTTGAACTGCTTTGTAACTATTATAGCCACTACTTTTTTCGAAAGTATTAAAAATTTGTTTTTCCTCTGCTTTAGCAGGCACAATTTCTTTAAATCTTTTATATGCATCCATAAAGTCGCCTGCCGTCACGCCGGATTCATAATACTTCTCTACATGATTAAAGAAATTTATCACTGAAATCATCTCTTCATTACTCCAGTCTAAATCAATTGGATACTCATATTCCATTGTTGAACCCTCCATTTCAATTCTTTTGTTAGCATCGCTAGTATAACATGCATGTCACATGTTAACGATATCTCAAATCAATTTCCTTACACTACTTTACCTAAAACAAAAAAGCCGTAGCATATGCTACAGCTTTTAATGACTGAATCTTTATAGATAATCAGTTATTACATTGTATGGATTGGGTATCCGATAGCTTTTTCCGCTGCTTCCATAGTCATCTCACCTAATGTTGGATGTGCATGGATTGTTAATGCGATATCTTCAGCATTCATACCAGCTTCAATTGCTAAACCTAATTCAGAGATAATATCTGATGCACCAGTACCAACTACTTGAGCACCGATTAAAGTATCATCTTCTTTAAGTGTAATAAGTTTAACAAATCCGTTAGTATCATCTAATGATAATGCACGACCATTTGCTGCATATGGGAATTTAGAAGCTTTAATTGCTAAACCTTCTTCTTTAGCTTGCGCTTCTGAATAACCAACTGTAGCTAATTCTGGTTCAGTAAAGCATACTGCTGGCATACCAATGTAATCAACTTCAGCAGCTTGACCATCAATTGCTTCAGCAGCAACTTTAGCTTCATAGCTAGCTTTGTGAGCAAGTGGTAAACCTGGAACGATATCACCAATTGCATAGATATTGCTGATAGACGTACGGCTTTGTTTATCAACTTCTAATAATCCACGGTCAGCGAATTTAACACCTAATTCTTCTAGGCCTAATTCGTCTGTGTTTGGACGACGACCTACAGTTACTAATACATAATCAGCTTCGATTGTTTTCTCTTCGCCTTTAGCTTCATAAGTAACTTTAACTCCGTTATCTGTTTCTTCAGCTGATTTAGCCATAGCTTCAGTAACGATTTCAACACCTTTTTCTTTCATACCTTTTTTAACAGGTTGTGTCATTTGTTTTTCGAAGCCACCTAAGATATCTTTAGCACCTTCAAGGATGGTTACTTCTGAACCAAAGTTAGCAAATGCTGTACCTAATTCTGATCCAATGTATCCTCCACCAACTACAACTAATTTACCTGGTACTTCTTGTAAGTTTAAAGCACCTGTTGAGTCGATAACACGTTTACCGAATTTGAAATTAGGAATTTCAATTGGTCTTGAACCTGTTGCAATGATTGCATTTTTAAAGTTGTATGTTTGTGCGCTCTTTTCGTCCATAACACGTAAGCTATTGTTATCTACGAAATATGCTTCACCTTTAACGATGTTAACTTTGTTACCTTTAAGTAAGCCTTCAACACCACCAGTTAATTTATTAACAACTGATGATTTGAATTCTTGAACTTTTTGGAAGTTTAAAGAAACACTTTCAGCAATAACACCTAAGTTTTCAGAATGTTGTGCTTCAACAAAACGGTGAGAAGCATGTAGTAATGCTTTTGAAGGAATACATCCTACGTTTAAGCAAACACCACCAAGATTACCTTTCTCAACGATTGTTACTTTTTGTCCTAATTGAGCTGCACGAATTGCTGCAACGTATCCACCAGGACCTGCTCCGATTACTATAGTATCTGTTTCAATTGGGAAATCTCCAACTACCATGTTTTACCCCTCCATTAATAATAATTCTGGATTATTTAATAAACGTTTAATGTGATTCATTGCATTTTGGCCAGTTGCACCATCAATTTGTCTGTGGTCAAAGCTTAATGATAATGCTAATACTGGTGCTGCAACAATTTCTCCATCTTTAACGATAGGTTTTTGAGCAATACGGCCAATTCCTAAGATTGCTACTTCTGGGTGATTGATAACTGGAGTGAACCATTGTCCACCAGCTGAACCGATATTACTGATTGTGCATGTTGCACCTTTCATTTCATCGGCTGTTAATTTACCATCACGTGCTTTAACAGCTAATTCGTTAATTTCATCAGAAATTTGGAAAATAGATTTACGGTCAGCATGTTTCACTACAGGTACTAATAAACCTCTATCAGTGTCCGCCGCAATACCGATATTCCAGTAATGTTTATGCACAATTTCACCAGCTTCTTCATTGAATGAAGTATTAAGTGCTGGGTATTTTTTCAATGCAGAAACAAGTGCTTTAACAACATATGGTAAGAATGTTAACTTAGTACCTTGTTCAGCTGCGATTTCTTTAAATTTCTTACGGTGATCCCATAATGCTTGAACATCAATTTCATCCATTAATGTTACATGAGGTGCAGTATGCTTAGAGTTAACCATTGCTTTCGCAATTGCTCTACGCATAGCAGGGATTTTTTCAGTTGTTTCTGGGAAGTCGCCTTCTAATGATACTGCTGCAGGTGCTGCAGGAGTTTCAGCAACTTCTTCATTTGTAGCTGAAGCAGCTGATTCATTTGAAGCTGTTGGTGCACCACCATTTAAGTATGCATCTACATCTTCTTTTGTAATACGACCATTTTTACCAGATCCAGAAACTGCTTTAATGTTAACACCTTTTTCACGTGCGTATTTACGTACTGAAGGCATTGCTTTAACAGTTCTGTTTTCATCTACTTCTTCAGTTTGAGTAGCTACAGGTGCTTGCTCTGCTGGCGCTTCCTCTTTCGCAGGTTCTTCTTTAGATGATGAATCATCATCATGACCTTTAAATTGCATATCTTCTGCATCAGGTGCATCGATTTTAACAATAACGTCACCAACTACAGCTACTGTACCTTCTTCTACCATAACTTCTTCTACAGTACCAGATACTGGTGATGGGATTTCTACTACTGATTTATCGTTTTGTACCTCAGCTAAAACATCGTCTTCTTCAATAGTATCTCCAGCTTTAACAAACCATTTTACAATTTCACCTTCGTGGATACCTTCCCCGATATCGGGTAATCTAAATTCAAATGCCACGTTTTTGCCCTCCTAAGATTTCGTAAATTAAACATTTCATTTTAATCAATGAGACTAAAATACGCTAACTTCGTTAACTTTTAAAATGAATTAAAATTCTAAAGTTTCTTTTGCTTTTTCGATGATGTCATTTTTGTTTGGTAACCAAACATTTTCAGCTTGAGTGAATGGATAAATTGTATCTGCTGCTGCAACTCTTCCAATAGGTGCTTCTAATGAAAGGATTGCACGTTCACTTAATTCAGCTACAACTGCTGCACCAACACCAGCTTGACGTTGTGCTTCTTGAACTACAACTGCACGACCAGTTTTTTCAACTGAAGCTACAATTGTGTCAACATCGATTGGTTGAACAGTACGTAAGTCAATTACTTCAACAGAATAACCATCTTTTTCAAGTTCTTCTGCAGCTTTCATTGATTCTTGAACCATTGCACCGTATGTGATGATTGAAATGTCATTACCTTCTTTTTTCACATTAGCCTTACCAATGTCAATTGTATATTCTTCTTCAGGTACTTCTTCACGGAATGAACGATACAATTTCATATGCTCTAAGTATACGACTGGGTCATTACTTCTAATAGAAGAAATTAATAAACCTTTCGCATCGTATGGTCCTGAAGGAATAACAACCTTTAGACCTGGAGATTGAGCTAAAATACCTTCTAAATTATCTGCGTGCAATTCAGGTGTGTGTACGCCACCACCAAATGGGCTACGAATTGTTACAGGTGCAGTTTTAGTACCGCCTGAACGGAAACGAGTACGTGCAATTTGTCCAGCAATCGCATCAAATACTTCGAATACGAAACCTAAGAATTGTACTTCCATAACCGGACGGAATCCTTCAACTGCAAGACCCATTGCTAAACCGCCAATACCTGATTCAGCTAAAGGTGTATCGAATACTCTATCTTCACCAAATTCTTTTTGTAGTCCTTCAGTAACACGGAAAACACCGCCGTTAACACCAACGTCTTCACCAAAAATTAAAACATCTTGGTCATTTTTAAGTTCAGTTTTAAGCGCATCATTAATCGCTTGAACCATTGTCATTTGTGCCATGGCTTACTTCGACTCCTTCTCTTTGTAAATTTCATATTGTTCTGCTAAGTTTTGAGGCATATCTTCATACATAATTTCCATTAGAGAAGTAACAGTTTGTTTTTCAGTGTTATCAGCCTCTTTAATTGCTGCTTTAATATCAGCTTTTGCACGTTCAATAACTTCATTTTCTTTGTCTTCATTCCATAAACCTTTGTTTTCAAGGAATTTACGGAAACGTACTAATGGATCTTTTTTCTCCCATTCAGCATCTTCGTCTGAAGTTCTGTAACGAGTTGGATCGTCACCAGCCATTGTATGAGGACCATAACGATATGTCATAGTTTCAATTAATGTTGGACCTTCACCTGCAACTGCGCGGTCACGTGCTTCTTTAGTTGCTTGATATACAGCTAACGCATCCATACCATCAACTTGGATACCAGGAATACCTACAGCAATTGCTTTTTGAGCTAATGTTTCAGCAGCAGTTTGCTTGCTTCTTGGTGTTGAAATTGCATAGTTATTGTTTTGAATAACGAAAATTGCAGGTGCTTTATAAGCTGCTGCAAAGTTAATACCTTCGTAGAAATCACCTTGTGAAGAACCACCGTCACCAGTGTAAGTGATTGCAACTGCATTTTTACCACGTTTTTTAAGTGCAAATGCAACACCAGCAGCTTGAATGTATTGTGCACCGATAATAATTTGTGGGCTTAATGCATTAACGCCTTCAGGGAATTGATTTCCTTTGAAGTGACCTCTTGAGAATAAGAAAGCTTCTGTTAATGGTAAACCATGCCAAATAATTTGAGGAACATCTCTGTATCCAGGTAAAATATAATCTTCTTTTTCTAAAGCGTATTGTGACGCTAATTGTGATGCTTCTTGACCAGCAGTTGGTGCATAGAAACCTAAACGTCCTTGTCTGTTTAATGAGATAGAACGTTGATCAAGGATACGAGTCCATACCATTCTTTCCATTAATTCTACTAATTGTTCATCCGTAAGATCAGGTACTAAGTCTTCATTTACGACGTTACCATTCTCATCCAAAATTTGAACCATTTCAAATTTCGATTGAGTATCATTTAAAACTTTTACTGCATCGAATTGGGCTTGTAACTTAGGAGCCATTCAATTCACCATACCTTTCCCATAATTGTATAGAAATTCATTTTATCCTTACTAATTGTACCACAAATAAATGGGACTGTTAAACCATTTGAAAAAGTTCTGTTTTAATAAAAAAAGATACAGATAATAGGAACTGTATTAGTTGTTTCCTACCATCTGTATCATATTAATTATTTAAATTGATCAACGTCTTGCTTTTCTTTACCAACCTTATTTAGTACTTTTGTATATTTTTCAGATACTTCTTTTAACTTTTTATAGTTCTGTTCTATTGCTTTTGATTTTTCATTAACACCTTGTTGTGTCGCATCATTTTGATTTAAATATTTAAACAATGTTTTTTCTGAATTGACAGCATTTTTATAAGCTTTAGAGTATTCACCATGCAATTTGTATTTTTCTTTTAATACATCATCTAATTGTTTTACTTCTTTACGTTTAACATCATTATCAATGTTATCAACGTGACTTTTTGCTTTCTTAAAGTCTTGTTCAGACTTCTTAATTGCGTCTTCTTCTTTTTCAAATTCCTTTAGACGATCATCGGCATTTTTAATTAAATCTTTTACTGCTTTACCGCGAACTGCTGTATCTTTACTATTGACATCTTCAGTTAATTTTTTCTTTTTCTCATCTAATTCAGCAATTTTCTTACCAACAGTTTTAATTGGTTCTTCATCGTCTTTAATTTTATCCACTTGCTTTAAATATGCCTTAATTTCTTTTTTATCCGTAGTACATCCTGCAAGCAAGACACTAGATGCTAATACTACTGCGATTGTTTTTCCAAATTTCATTACTTGTACCTCCACTTGCTATTTAAATTAAATGATAAATAAAATCTGCTTGGAAATCAATTTTAAACAATTACATTACACATCTTCATTACTAAGTATATCTGTTGACAGTTACGTCATTTATAATATAATTTTTAAAGTCAAGATGATAAATAAATTGCTAAAGTATCATTGCTTGAAATCAACACTTTAATCATTTTTTAGGCAATTAGCATATCTGAAAATTTACATATACTATCTAAAATAAACCTTGGCAGTAGTTGGTTAACTTTGTACATACTTACACATAAAAATGTATGAGTATCTTAACAACCTTTTTACTGTCATTCAACTAAAACAAATTAAAATAAGGAAGGTGCAATATATGTTAACTATGAAAGACATCATTAGAGACGGTCATCCAACTTTGCGTCAAAAAGCAGCCGAGCTAGAATTACCATTAACTAAAGAAGAAAAAGAAACATTAATCGCCATGAGAGAGTTTTTAGTAAATAGTCAAGATGAGGAAATCGCGAAACGATACGGTTTACGTTCAGGCGTTGGTTTGGCTGCACCTCAAATTAATATTTCTAAACGTATGATTGCTGTTTTAATACCAGATGATGGCAGTGGCAAATCTTATGACTATATGCTTGTGAACCCCAAAATTGTAAGTCATAGCGTTCAAGAAGCCTATTTACCAACTGGTGAAGGTTGCCTTAGTGTCGATGATAATGTTGCTGGTCTAGTTCACCGTCATAATAGAATTACAATTAAAGCCAAAGACATCGAAGGTAATGATATACAGTTACGACTAAAAGGATATCCAGCAATTGTTTTCCAACATGAAATTGACCATTTAAATGGTGTAATGTTCTATGATCACATTGATAAAGATCACCCATTACAACCACATACAGATGCAGTAGAAGTTTAAAACACACTATTACTAATTATCAAAGCTTAGGATAAATATGATGTCCTAAGCTTTTTCTTTTACAACTTTTCCTAATAAATAACAGTAAAATATTTTCACCCTTCTACCAAACTTTTTATCCCCTCATTTAAATTTTATCGTTTCATATAAAATCCTTTAATTCTTTCTTAACATTAATTTATAATCTCTACATTTATTTTAATAAATAGAACTGCACATTTATTCGAAATACTTAGATTTCTAGTGAGATAAACTGCTTTATTTATTATCATTCATCATGTAAAATAAGATTTAACTGAAATTTTAGTGTTATTTCACTAATTTTTTAAAATGAACGACATGATGAACCTAGTTATTAACCAAATCGTTATTAAGTTACATTATAGAGATGATTGGAATGAATTTATCGATATATACTCCAATACGATTTTACTAGGGTTAACAATAAATTAAACAAACATTCTTAGGAGGAATTTTTAACATGGCAGTATTTAAAGTTTTTTATCAACATAACAGAGACGAGGTAATTGTGCGTGAAAATACACAATCACTTTATGTTGAAGCTCAAACAGAAGAACAAGTACGTCGTTACTTGAAAGATCGTAATTTTAATATCGAATTTATCACTAAATTAGAGGGCGCACATTTAGATTACGAAAAAGAAAACTCAGAACACTTTAATGTGGAGATTGCTAAATAATGAAACAATTACATCCAAATGAAGTAGGTGTATATGCACTTGGAGGTCTAGGTGAAATCGGTAAAAATACTTATGCAGTTGAGTATAAAGACGAAATTGTCATTATCGATGCAGGTATCAAATTCCCTGATGATAACTTATTAGGGATTGATTATGTTATACCCGACTACACATATCTAGTTCAAAACCAAGATAAAATTGTTGGCCTATTTATAACACATGGTCACGAAGACCATATAGGCGGTGTGCCCTTCCTATTAAAACAACTTAATATACCTATTTATGGTGGTCCTTTAGCATTAGGTTTAATCCGTAATAAACTTGAAGAACATCATTTATTACGTACTGCTAAACTAAATGAAATCAATGAGGACAGTGTGATAAAATCTAAGCACTTTACGATTTCTTTCTACTTAACTACGCATAGTATTCCTGAAACTTATGGCGTCATCGTAGATACACCTGAAGGAAAAGTAGTTCATACCGGTGACTTTAAATTTGATTTTACACCTGTAGGCAAACCAGCAAACATTGCTAAAATGGCTCAATTAGGTGAAGAAGGCGTTCTATGTTTACTTTCAGACTCAACAAATTCACTTGTGCCTGATTTTACTTTAAGCGAACGTGAAGTTGGTCAAAACGTAGATAAGATCTTCCGTAACTGTAAAGGTCGTATTATATTTGCTACCTTCGCTTCTAATATTTACCGAGTTCAACAAGCAGTTGAAGCTGCTATCAAAAATAACCGCAAAATTGTTACGTTCGGTCGTTCGATGGAAAACAATATTAAAATCGGTATGGAACTTGGTTATATTAAAGCACCACCTGAAACATTTATTGAACCTAATAAAATTAATACCGTACCGAAGCATGAGTTATTGATACTATGTACTGGTTCTCAAGGTGAACCAATGGCAGCATTATCTAGAATTGCTAATGGTACTCATAAGCAAATTAAAATTATACCTGAAGATACCGTTGTATTTAGTTCATCACCTATCCCAGGTAATACAAAAAGTATAAACAGAACTATTAATTCCTTGTATAAAGCTGGTGCAGATGTTATCCACAGCAAGATTTCTAACATCCATACTTCAGGGCATGGTTCTCAAGGTGATCAACAATTAATGCTTCGATTAATCAAGCCGAAATATTTCTTACCTATTCATGGTGAATACCGTATGTTAAAAGCACATGGTGAGACTGGTGTTGAATGCGGCGTTGAAGAAGATAATGTCTTCATCTTTGATATCGGAGATGTCTTAGCTCTAACACACGATTCAGCTCGTAAAGCTGGTCGCATTCCATCTGGTAATGTACTTGTTGATGGTAGTGGTATCGGTGATATCGGTAATGTTGTAATAAGAGACCGTAAGCTATTATCTGAAGAAGGTTTAGTTATCGTTGTTGTTAGTATTGATTTTAATACAAATAAATTACTTTCTGGTCCAGACATTATTTCTCGAGGATTTGTATATATGAGAGAATCAGGACAATTAATTTATGATGCACAACGCAAAATCAAAACTGATGTTATTAGTAAGTTAAATCAAAATAAAGATATTCAATGGCATCAGATTAAATCTTCTATCATTGAAACATTACAACCTTATTTATTTGAAAAAACAGCTAGAAAACCAATGATTTTACCAGTCATTATGAAGGTAAACGAACAAAAAGAATCAAACAATAAATAATCAAAAAGCTACTAACTTTGAAGTGAAGTTTTAATTAAACTCACCACACATTGTTAGTAGCTTTTTCTTTATATATGATGAGCTTGAGACATAAATCAATGTTCAATGCTCTACAAAGTTATATTGGCAGTAGTTGACTGAACGAAAATGCGCTTGTAACAAGCTTTTTTCAATTCTAGTCAGGGGCCCCAACATAGAGAATTTCGAAAAGAAATTCTACAGGTAATGCGAGTTGGGGTGTGGGCCCCAACATAGAGAAATTGGATTCCCAATTTCTACAGACAATGCAAGTTGGGGTGGGACGACGATAAAGAAATACTTTTTCTATAGAAATTAGTATTTCTTATGCATGAGTTTTACTCATGTATTCCTATTTTTAAGTACACATTAGCTGTGGCTAATGTGTAAGAACCACTACATAATAAATCATTAGTGGCTCTTTATCATTTCTGTCCCACTCCCGATTATCTCGTCGCAATATTTTTTTCAAAGCGATTTAAATCATTATCATGTCCAATCATAATTAAAATATCACCTATTTCTAAATTAATATTTGGATTTGGTGAAATGATGAACTCTTTGCCTCGTTTAATTGCAATAATGTTAATTCCATATTGTGCTCTTATATCTAAATCAATGATAGACTGCCCCGCCATCTTTTCAGTTGCTTTCAATTCTACAATAGAATGCTCGTCTGCCAACTCAAGATAATCAAGTACACTTGCACTCGCAACATTATGCGCAATACGTCTACCCATATCACGCTCAGGGTGCACAACCGTATCTGCTCCAATTTTATTTAAAATCTTTGCATGATAATCATTTTGTGCTTTAGCAGTTACTTTTTTTACACCTAACTCTTTTAAAATCAAAGTCGTCAACGTACTTGATTGAATATTTTCACCAATTGCCACAATGACATGATCAAAGTTACGGATACCTAAACTTTTCATAACTGCTTCATCTGTTGTATCTGCAACAACCGCATGAGTAGCGATATCACTATATTCATTCACTCTATTTTCATCATGGTCGATGGCCATTACATCCATGTCTAATGCATTCAACTCACGAACGATACTACCTCCAAAACGACCTAGACCGATGACTACATATTCTTTACCCATACTCGCCCTCCATTAAATGATTTTCATCAATTCATTGAAAATATAAATTTAAAATTATTATAAATGAGTACCCCAACTAAATTATCTAAATGCAGTAATGCAAGTAAATGAAAGTTGGGGTATCGTCTCAACTTATGATTTCTTTCCTTCAACATATTCTTTGTCGAAAACAAATAATCTTAATAATAATATTAACGATGGAAGTAATAAAAGTAAACCTAAAATAAAGACAATCACTAATGTCCAGCCCATTTCTGGATTAACATATGCATCTGTAATTTTTACAAACGGATATAAAAGGTATGGCAATTTACTAATTCCATAGCCAAAGAACGCGAACATCATTTGTAAAATAACAAATACAAAAGCCAAACCATGTTTTTTCTTAAAGAATGTTAACAATGAAGCTAATGCAAAGAATAAGAAACTTATAGCAAACATCCACCAGTAGTCAAAAACAGCTGAATAAAAATGTTCAGAATTTTGAATGCGTAATGATAGAAATACGAATAAACAAATGATAATCATCGGTGGCCCTAAAAATATGTGCCATTGTCTTGTTAAATTATATGCAGGTTCGTCATTTGCTTTTTTAGCATAATATGTCAAAAATCCTGATGAAATATATAAAACTGAAATAATCGCCAAGAATACTACAGACCAAGCAAATGGGCTTAATAGTAACTGCACCCAATCTAGATCGATAACATTGTTTCGAACATTAATATAACCACCTTCTGTAATAGTTAAAGCAGTTGATAATGAAGCTGGAATTAATAATCCACTTACCCCATACATGATCATCCATGCTAATTTTGTATCTTGACCATAATTTTCAAATGCATAAAAACTGTTTCTCAACGATATCATAATCAGTGCTATTGAACCTGGTATTAACAATACCGTGCCTAAATATTTGATTGACTCTGGAAAGAAACCTACGAATCCTACGAAGAAGAAAACAAAGAATACATTCGTAACTTCCCAAACTGGGTTCAAATAACGTGAAATTAAGTGATTAATTTTCTTTTCATCACCAGTTAACTTTGAATGCAATGCGAAGAAACCTGCCCCAAAATCTATAGAAGCAATAATGATATAGCAAAATAAAAACAACCATAACACTGTTATACCTATAAATGCATAAATCATTTTTCTATTTCTCCTCCTTGCTTCTTGGCTAAACGATTTACATCTTCATACGCCGGTTTATTTTTAAACATACGAATTAATACGTATGCACATGTATACATTAAAATGATGTACAATACGCCAAATAAAATTGTAACGAAGGTTATTCCGCCTGCTTGTGTTGCTGCTTCTGCCACGCGCATATAACCACGAACAATCCAAGGCTGTCTACCCATCTCTGTTAAGAACCATCCAAATTCTATAGCTAGCATTGAAGCTGGTCCTGTTAATAATATTCCGTAAAGCATCCATTTATGAGTAGAAAACTTTCTAAGCTTTTTAAACATTAAAGTTAAGACATAAACACCTGAAATGACAAAACATAAAATTCCCATCGTTACCATTAAATCAAAGAAATAATGGACAATCATAGGCGGATGTAAACTTTTCGGAAAATCATTTAACCCTTGCACTTTAGTTTTGACACTATTATCTGCTAAGAAACTCAATAGTCCAGGTAATTCAATCGCACCTTTAACTTGCTGAGTCTTTTCATCTAACACACCAAATAATAATAATTTGGCATGGGAAGATGTATCGAAATGCCATTCATAAGCTGCTAATTTTTCAGGTTGGAATTTATGCAAAAATTTTGCAGATAAATCCCCTGCCAACATAGAAAGTAAAGTTGAAAAGAATCCAACAATCATAGACATTTTCAAAGCTTTCTTATGGTAGACAGTATCTTTAGGTTGACGATTACGCAATAATTTAAAAGCTGCTATTGATGCAATAACAAATGCCATCGTCATACCGGCTGTAGTAATTACGTGAAATGATCGAACTATAAACGATGGGTTAAACATCGCTTCTATAGGTTGAACATTGACCATCTTTCCATTCTTCAACTCAAAACCTGCAGGCGTATTCATAAATGAATTCACTGAAGTAATGAAGAATGCTGAGAAAGAGCCACCAATAATTACTGGTATACTAATTAAGAAATGTGTCCATTTATTTTTAAAACGATCCCAAGTATATAAATATATACTTAAGAAAATAGCTTCAAAGAAGAACGCAAATGTTTCCATAAATAATGGAAGTGCAATAACGTGTCCACCCATTTCCATAAATGTAGGCCAAATCAATGATAATTGAAGTCCTATAATTGTACCTGTAACAACTCCCACTGCTACAGTAATCGTATAAGCTTTAGCCCATCTTTTGGCCATAGCTATATATTGAAGATCATTTTTGCGAATACCTAAAAATTCTGCAATTGCGAACATTAAAGGCATACCAACACCAATCGTTGCAAAAATGATATGAACTGCTAAAGTCATAGCTGTCAAAAACCGACTGATTTCAACTGTATCCATTTAAAAACATCACCTTTTTCTTTTTTTGATGACAACACAATGAACTTAATTATAATTGCTATAATGTGTATTTTTAAAACATTATGCGCTATGAAATTGTGTATAATTTATGTCAGTTCACAATGTGTTCACAAATTTGAATTTCAATGTATAATTGTGTATATTACATTAGAATAAAGCACGAAGGAGCATGATACATGTCAGAAATAATCGTTTATACGCAGAATGATTGTCCACCTTGTACATTTGTAAAAAATTATCTAAATGAGCATCAAATTGATTTTGAAGAAAGAAATATCAACAATCAACAATATCGAAACGAAATGATAGATTTTGATGCTTTTTCAACTCCGTTTATTTTGTTGAATGGCAATCCAATGTACCATGTTGATCTTGATGAAATCAACAAAGTATTAAATATACAAGATTAATTTTCATCTAAATCGACTTCATCATTTTTAGCTATCATAAATTAAATATCGATTTTTAAATTAATTAACATTAATTAAAGAACAACATTTTGCTAATGACACCTAGTTGTTTAATTAGTTAGCAACAACATTCCTTGAAATTAACATAAATCATAAAAAAAGAACCCGAAGTATTCATAATTACTCACAATGAATACTTCGGGTTTATTTATAATTCTGTCTTTCGAAAGAATTAATTATTTTACGTAGTTGTTAACTAATTCAATAACTTCTTCTTGCGTTGCACAGTCGACTGCACGGTTAGCAAGTTCAGTCATTTCATTTTTACTTAAACCATTAATTTGTCTTCTTGCTTTCAGAATAGACGTTGCACTCATAGAGAACTCATCTAAACCTAAACCAAGTAATAATGGAATAGCTGTTTCATCTCCAGCCATTTCACCACACATACCTGTCCATTTACCTTCTTTATGTGACGCTTCAATAACTTGTTTAACTAAACGCAAGATTGAAGGGTTATATGGTTGGTATAGATATGATACACGCTCTGACATACGGTCAGCAGCTAATGTGTATTGAATTAAATCATTTGTACCGATACTGAAGAAATCTACTTCTTTAGCAAAGACATCAGCTAATGCTGCTGTTGCAGGTATCTCTACCATGATTCCTAATTCTATATCATCTGAAATGTCATGACCTTCATTTTTAAGGTTTTCTTTTTCTTCTAATAATATAGCTTTAGCTTCTCTAAATTCGTTAATTGTTGCAACCATTGGGAACATGATATTTAACTTACCATAAACTGATGCACGTAATAATGCACGTAGTTGCGGTCTAAAAATATCTTGTTGCGCAAGGCATAAACGAATCGCACGGTAACCTAAGAATGGATTCATTTCTTCAGGCAAGTTTAAGTATGATAATTCTTTATCTCCACCTATATCTAAAGTACGTACAACAACACGTTTACCGTTCATTGCTTCTAATACTTCTTTATAAGCTTCAAATTGCTCTTCTTCTGTAGGCATTTGGTCACGACCCATATATAAAAACTCAGTTCTATATAAGCCGATACCTTGTGCACCATTTTCAATAACACCTGGCAAATCATTAGGTGTACCAATATTTGCAGCAAGCTCTGCGTGAACACCATCAACTGTAACAGTATCAGCATCACGTAGTTTTTGTAATTCTTTCTTGTCAGCAAAATAACGCTCACGTTTATCTTGATAAGCGATTAACTCATCTTCAGTTGGATTAACGATTACATCACCATTTAATCCATCTACGATAATCATGTCGCCTTGTTTAACTTCTTGAGTAATTGATTTTGTACCAACAATTGCTGGAATTTCTAAAGAACGACTCATAATCGCAGAGTGACTTGTTCTTCCGCCAATGTTTGTAGCAAAACCTTGTACGAATTCTTTATTTAATTGAGCAGTATCAGATGGCGTTAAGTCATTCCCTACAATAACAACGCTTTCATCGATCATACTCGGATTCGGTAATTCTACACCTAAAATATGTGATAACACACGTTTAGAAACGTCGCGAATATCAGCCGCACGTTCTTTCATGTATTCGTTATCCATAGATTCAAAAATTGTAACAAATTGTGTTGTTACATCCGTTAATGCTGTAGCAGCATTAGCGTTTTCATTTTTAATCTTATCTTGGATTGGTTGAATTAATTCAGGGTCATCTAAAACTAATAAATGTGCATCAAAGATAGCAGCTTTATCAGCACCTAGTTGAACCTCTGCATTATTTCTAATTTTAGTTAACTCAACTTTAGAAGCTTCGATAGCGCCATTGAACTTTGCAACTTCTCCTTCAACATCAGTGACTTTTTCATTTTTGTCGAATGTTAAGTCTGGCTCAACTAATAAATAAGCTTTAGCAATTGCGACACCATCAGATGCGGCAATACCTTTAATTAATTTAGACATGATTATTTAGTCAATCCTTCTTTTGATAAGACGTCACTGATTGCTTGAATGGCGTCAGATTCATCACTACCGTCAGCATAAATTGTAATTTCAGCATCTTTACCAACACCAAGGCTCATAACACCCATGATTGATTTTAAGTTAACTTTCTTACCGTTATATTCTAATTGAATATCAGAATCGAATTTTGAAGCTGTTTGTACTAACATTGTTGCTGGTCTAGCGTGAATACCAGTCTCGTCGATGATTACATATGAATTTTGTTCCATAATTACATTTCTCCTTCGTATAGTTAGAATCTTCAATATTATTACAATACTAACTTAGTTTTATACATTAACTTTACCAAAACCATGCTTTAAATTCAATTCGTTTAAAACCGGTTTCAGTAAAATTTGCAAATTGCAAAACTATTATAGCACCTACATGACATTTTTAATAACATTTTCGCATTTTTGAATGTGATCTTTTCCAATTTTATTCATAAAATAATAACTAATTGATGCAGATACAGCTTGTCCTACTACCGGGAACCATTTCGTTTGTTTTGCAGCAGTACGTTTAGCTACATCTCTAATAACTATTTTTAAAAATGCACTTGAAATTCTTTTACCAATAAATTGACTACCTTGAATTGCTGCTGCAGACATAACTCTTTCTTTCACATCATCTCCAAGGCTATTAACTTGCTTATGATCTAAGCCATAAATTTTATTAACATCTTCGATAATATCTTTCATTAATTTTAAATCAACACCAAAGTCTAATCCAGGAATTGGAACAACGCTCATTGTTGATGACATTAAAGACTTTCTCTTTACAATTGCTTCAGCACGTTGTCGTCTTTCATTTAATTCTTTAATTGTCGTAGGCATTGCACCCTTTTCATTAATGTTTTCTATTTTAAAAACTGAATTACCAATTTTATTAGTTAAATTTGACGTTAAATTATTTTTGAATCCCATAATATTATCACCCTTCTTTTTCTCAATAAGTTACTATACCCCTTTTTATCAAATTAATGTCTAATATTTACAAAAACAGCTTTTAAATATTTAGATGGCTTATAATGTGGATGTGTTTTAAAATCTTTTGGTAATCCCATAACTTCAGTTAATTCATAATCAACGCCACTCTCTTCAAGTGTCTTTTTAATAGTATTTTTAAATTGCTTTAATGGATATACACTTGCGTTTGTACATAATAATAATGTTCCTTCAGATGATAAGATATTTAAGGCGCCATTAATTAATTTGTCATAATCTTTTTGCACTGAAAATGTACGTTTTTTGTTGCGTGCAAAGCTAGGTGGATCAATCACGATCGTGTCATAACTATGTCCATGACGTGCAGCATATTTATAGAAATCAAAAGTGTCCATGACATAAATATATTGAGATTTAGGATCAATAGCATTTAATCCAAAATTTTCTTCAGTTAAACTACGAGAACGATTAGCCAAATCTACACTTGTTGTTGAAGATGCCTCACTTGCTGCTATTACAGAAAAAGCACCTGTATAACTAAATAAGTTTAAAACATGGCGTTCTTTGGCATATTGATCCCTTAATTTCTTGCGCACTTCTTTTTGATCTAAAAAGATACCTGTCATCAAACCATCTTCAAGGTCTACGTTATAAAATGTGAAGTTTTCTTCGATAACAATTGGAAACTCAGGTGCATCGCCTTCAACAAAACCACCACTATATTCGCTGTCTTTAAATCTTACTTTTTCGTAAATAGATTTATAATCAAATACTTTTCTAACCGCTTCAAGAATGGCATATTTAAATTTATAAATACCTTTTGAGTACCATTGAATCAACAAATGGCCATCGTAATTGTCGATCGTCAATCCCCCAACACCATCACCTTCAGCATTAAATAATCTAAAAGCATTTGTTCCATCTATATTAAAATAATAATCACGTTCTGCTAATGCAGTTTTAAACAATTTCACAAAGAAAGCTGTATTGATTTCTTGAGCTTTATCGTATGTTAGAACCCAACCTAATCCTTTATGTTGGCGACCAACATAAGCCGTTGCAACATATTGTGATTTATCAGTCACAATTTGAAAAATATCTCCTTCTTTTAAATGATCTTGTGAATAGATATCCTCTTCTTCAATTAAAGGATATCCATTAAAATATTTTGTTTCTTTGCCTTTGTTCAGAGTTGCTATTTTCATCTGACAACTTCCTTTCTGTGTATCGTTGTAGTTTTATATAGATTAAATTGTTTGCCAAATTTCAATATCATCTACTTCTAATCTTACTGTTGATTTTAACAAATTAGTAATTCGAATGATATATGTTAAATTTCTACAAAGGAAATACTATATATCGTTTCGCCAATTCCATATGTCGCTTCAACTATTTACTAGTTTTCTTGATTTTACAAATGGATAACTTTTCAACTATTTTATTTGCACTAAAACTTTGTATACAATTTTCAATACTTAATTCGCATCACCTGAATCAATCAAATCTAGTTACAAAAAAAGTACTATCCATAAACTTCATTGACCTGTATCTAAATAAGTTAGAGATATATCTAACTTATAGCGTACACATCAAAATGTTTAATAGATAGTACTTTTATAATGCTTTTAATTATGGTCGCTCTCGTAATTGTAACGAATAAGAAATGATGATTGCCAATAACATTAATAGTAATGTTGGCGTAATGAACACTGAAAGTAGTAGTCCATGAATCATTATATTTATAAATTCCGTTAACAATTTAAAGAATAAAATGCTCCCCATAAATAGTTGTAAATAATAAAACTTACCTTTCAAGTGGAAAGTTAACGTTGTAGCGATATATGCGATAATAATGAATAGCAGAATTAGTAATGTAACCCATTCAATAACATATTGTGTCTGTGATAATTTCCAATCACCAGATACAAATAATGCATTACGATTATTAAATTCTAAAAATGTGAATAAAAAGATGACGACACCACAAAATAGTTCGACATACATTGGTTTAACCCATTTCGGTTTTCTCATCCAATCAGGAATATCGTCTTCTTGAATATCGATAATATCATTAACTTTCTTTTTGAATTTATCTCTTTTAGCTCTAATTTTATCTAAATCGACACTTCTTCTTGTCTTACGTGCATATTCTGTAGTCTTATCTTGGAGTTGTTTCAAGTGAATTTTAGTTTGATTCGTGACATTCCCTTTACTTGTTCTTGATAATTCTGGCTCCTCTTCACCTAATTCTTGCTTTGTTAAAGGTAAAGCTCGGCGCAAGAACAAGAAATTCCAAATAGCCATTTGACCAAGTAACCACATAATTATAAAGAAAGCATTGACACTTAAGATATCAATTGACTCTATTTCATTAGCATCAATTCTGCCATACAATGCAATTTGTGTAATTAAGTAACTTATACCATAACTCACAATTATCCACATGAAATGATTTTTTACATTTTCCTGATTCAATTCATCTTTATAGACGATATATCCTATATGAATTGTAAATGGAATAATGAAAATCACTGCAAAGAATCCATAAACTTGTGTCATTAATATAAGAGTAATAATAAAGTACATGATACCGATAACTAAGAAAAAGATAGAAATATCATAGTCATACTTAATAGTTCTAAGTAATGTATGACCAATCAACATAACTAAAATACCGAATATAATTATCACAATTGCACTAACTATAGGGAAATTACCTATAAATCGACTCATTACTTTAATAATTTCACTGAAAAATGCATTCAGAAATTCCCACACATTATGAACATGTGTATCAACTTTTTTACCACCATTTAATTGTTTAATTAATGGCAAGTTAATTAAAATAATGAGACCAGTGAAGAGTGAAACGATACCGATTAAATAGCTAAAAATAATTTCGGCGTGTTTCCTAAGAAAAGACATTATGTTCACCTCAAAATCATTATATATTAATCTAATGTTGTTGTCTTTAGATAAATGAATAAATAGTGCTATAGACTTAGAAAAGTTTAACGAAAGTACAACCGGGTAAGATTTATATATAAATAATTATCCAATTTGGGAGGAATTAATCATGTCAAATGAAAATCAAAATAAAAAAGCAGCAGAAAAAGCTAAAGAAGTTGAAGAAAAATTAAAAGATAAAAAAGAAGAAAAAACAGAAGATATTAATCAAACAAAACAAGATATCCAAGATACACTAAATTAATTTAGAGCCCCTTACAACTTTTAGTTGTAAGGGGCTTTTATGCATGCGCTCAGCGCAAGTATCCCTCTTTTACCTTACAACTTTTAGTTGTTAGGGGCTTTTATGCTTGTGCTCGGCGCAAGTATCCCTCTTTTACCTTACAAACTATAATTTATAAGCCATTATGCACGGATTCTTCACTGTTGTTAAAAAGGTATGATTGATAAGTACCCCTCTTCATTTATCAGCTCAATATTATTACATGTCACATATTTTTATATCTTTAATTACTAACATTCCTACTACATCTTCAATTTAAATCCAATGCTAATATTATAAATTTTAAATCGAATTAAACGAAATTTCATGAAGACAACCTATTGACATAAGTTTACAAACGTCTTACAGTATAATTAATTAAATAAATCGCACACACTAGGGGTGTTTTATACTGAGATGAGGCTTGCCCTCAAACCCTTTGAACCTGATCTAGCTTGAACTAGCGTAGGAAAGTGTTACTATACATATGTTTTACTAATATATATTGTGAACGCATAACTTTCCTATGGATGGTTGTGCGTTTTTTTATTAGGAGGATGTAAAAATGTCAAAAGGTTTAAAGCTATCTGAAATACTAGTAACCGTACTTATTTCAGTAGTATTCGCAGTTATTTACAATTTATGGTGGTTTGTTTACAATGGTGTTCAAGCTACAGGCCTTCACCTCGAACAATTAACAAACGGGGTTTGGTTCATGGCAGCGATTGTCTGCTATCTAATTATTCCAAAACCAGGTATTGCTTTACTGGCTGAATTTGCTGCAGGTGCCGGCGAAACTATCATTATGGGTCGTTTCGATATTCCGACAATTGTTTACGCTTTTATACAAGGTTTAGCGTGTGAACTTGTCTTTGCAATTTTTAAATATCAATCTCGTTCAGTTATGGTAGCTATGTTAGCAGGTTTTTGTACAGCAATCGCGGCTTTCCCGATAGATTATTTCTATGGTTATTTAAATGAAGTTGCAGGTTGGAACTTAACATTATTCATCGTATTTAGATTAATTAGTGGTGCAGTAGTCGCCGGCGTCTTATCATACCTTTTAGTAAAAGCTTTAGATAAGACAGGTGTAACAAAATTATTTAGACCAGCTGCTAAAGAAGATTACGACAACTTATAAGAGGAGCCATTCAGAGTGTTAAAAGTAAGTGATTTACGATTAAAATATCCAAGTGGTCAGCGTAAAATTTTCGATCATTTAAATATCACTATTCAAGACAAAGAAAAAGTACTTTTACTCGGTCCTTCTGGTTGCGGTAAAAGTACACTTCTGAATGTATTAAGTGGTATTGTTCCTAATTTAATAGAATTACCTATGAAATATGATGAACTAATCGTAGACCCATTAAGTGGCGTTATTTTCCAAGACCCTGATAGCCAGTTTTGTATGCCAAAAGTATACGAAGAACTTGCATTCGTTTTAGAAAATAGACAAGTACCACGTGAAGACATGGATGCGTTAATTATCAATGCTTTAAATATGGTCAATTTAAATGTTACCCCTGAAACGTATATCAAAGATTTAAGTGGCGGGATGAAACAGAAATTGGCAATTGTTGAAACCATTCTTCAACAATCAAAAACATTGTTTTTAGATGAACCGACAGCAATGTTAGATGTTCAAGCAACAGAAGATTTATGGACTAAACTAATTGAACTTTGGGAAAATCAAACTGTTGTAATCGTTGAACATAAAGTTAAACACATCTGGAATCATGTCGACCGCGTCATTTTGATGGATTATAACGGAAATATCATTGCCGATGAATGTCCTGAAATCATATTACAGAAGTATGTTCATTTACTCAGTGAATATGGTGTGTGGCATCCACGTGCATGGGAATTCGCACCAAGTCGTGTTGACTTTCCAACAGCAAACTCACACTTATTACAATTTAAAAATGGACGTATTATTCGCGGTAAATCAACATTGCTCTCATTCTCAGATTTAGAAATTGGTCTAGGTGAGTGGATTACAATTACAGGGGCAAATGGTAGTGGTAAAACAACCTTGCTTGAATCAATTATGCAATTGATTAAATATCAAGGTGATGTTTATTTTGAAAATCAGCGTTTAACAAAAATTAAACATGCAGCAAAACACATGTATCTAGTTTATCAAAACCCAGAATTACAATTTATAACAAATTCGGTTTATGATGAAATTAACATTCATTTTAATCACCTTTCTAAAGATCAAAGTGATGATGAAACGATGCAACTTTTAAAACTTTTAGATTTAGAAAATGTAAAAGATCAACATCCTTATGAGTTGTCTATTGGTCAAAAACGACGCCTTAGCGTAGCTACCGCACTAAGTTCTAAAGCTGATATCATCTTTTTAGATGAACCGACATTTGGACTTGATAGCCATAATACATTCCAGTTGATCAAACTTTTCCAAAAACGAATTAATTTGGGACAAAGTATTGTCATGGTTACACATGACGATGAAATAATTGAACGTTATCCATCAAGAAGACTTAAAATTTCAGATGGTGCGTTACTAGATTGTGATGGTGATACGAATGTATGAGCAATGGAAAGTTCGGCAATCATTTGTTGATGATGTCAACATTATAACGAAACTATTTCTTGGAATTATACTATTTTTCTTTATTATATTTGTGCATAATTTCGATTTTATGCTTTATATCACTATCTTAATGTTAGTTTTCTTATTGATGTTTAATGGTACTCAGTTTAAAATTACAGCAATTTTTATAACTATAAGTATTGGCTTTGCATTACTCTCTTCCCTGTTCATGATTTTATACGGGAACGGTAGCCATACAATTTTGAAATTCGGATTTATCCATATTACAACAGAAAGTTTAGTTCGTGGTTTACATGTTTCATTAAGAACCATTGCTATTTCATTTTTCGGTATCTTAATCGCACTCACATCTCAGGTTGTCATGATTTTTTATAGTTTAATGCAACATTTAAAGGTTAAATCAAAAGTTGCTTATGCATTCATGGCTGCCATTCGTATGATACCTTTAATGATTAGTTCTTTAATACAGCTTCGCAGATCTTTAAAAATGCGCTATCAGATGATAGACGCATCAAATTATAGAGGATTAAAGCGATTTAAGCATTTAATCATACCTCTATTAAGCCAAAACATTAGAAAGGCTCATCAATTATCAGTTGCGATGGAGTCGAAAGGATTTAGAGATGGTCCTCGTACTTACTATTACAACGTACCTTTCTCATATAAAGATGTAATCTTTATTATAGTTTTAATTGCCATTATTACTTTGGCATATTATTGTTCAATCAATTTACCCATCACGGGCATAGATGATGTTCGTCTTGGTCGTGTAGGTTAAATTTTATCCATAATTGTATAGATACTAAATTAGAAATTCATTGTATAGAAAAAGAAAACCATTTATTCCATACTAAACAAAAGAGGTGCCACAAACATGTTATTTTGTTCATCCAAACATGTTGTGGCGCCTCTTTTGTATTACATATACATAATCACAAATTTGGTACAGAAATCAATGTCCTAGACTCTACAACTAAAAAAGCTATGAAAAAATCTATCGTTATAGATTCGTTCATAGCTAATCTTAGTATTTTTAAATATACTTATTTAAGTTGTAGTGCTTTATTCGCAATGTCATGACGATAGAATAAATGGTCACTTTGTATTTGAGATACTTTTTCGTATGCGTCTTGCTGTGCATCATGTACATTGTCACCTTTTCCGATGGCAAGTATAACTCTACCACCTGAAGTAACAAAGGTATCACCTTGCTTCTTTAATCCACTAACAAAATAGTTTTCATTTAAATCAAAGCCACTTACTTTATGCCCTTTTTCATATGCATCAGGATATCCTTTTGATGCCAACATGACCCCTACAATAGATTCATTTTTCCATTTGAATTCAGTACGTTTTCCTTCATCTAAATCAATAATATGCTGCATTAAATCACTTTCCATGCGACTTAATAATACTTGAGCTTCAGGATCTCCAAAACGGGCATTAAATTCAATTACTTTTGGACCATCTTTAGTTAAAATAGCACCAATGTATAATACTCCGAAGAATTGATAACCTTCATTAAGCATTGCCTTTGCAATGGGTTGTGCAATCGTTTCATTTGTAAGTTTTAAAACATCGTCACTAATATGTGGTACTGGACAATAAGCCCCCATACCACCAGTATTTGGTCCTTCATCATGATCAAATGCGCGTTTATGATCTTGTGCAATACAGTCGAAAGGAACTGCTAAATCACCATTAACAAATGTCATTAGCGAGAACTCTTCACCTTCTAAAAACGTTTCAAATACAACAGTACCTTCTTCTTCATCACCATACATAATCTCAATAGCACTTCTGGCTGCTTCAATAGTATCTGCAATAATAACGCCTTTCCCAGCAGCTAACCCATCTTTCTTGACAACAACGGGCAATTCACAGTTTTCAATATATGTTAAAGCATCCTTTTTTCGCTCAACTTCTTTATAATCCGCAGTTGGAATATTATATTTTTCCATTATCTTTTTAGCAAATAATTTTGAGCCTTCGATTTGAGCAGCTTGCTTATTTGGACCAAACACTTTGAAACCATTCGCTCGTAAAATGTCTGCTAATCCATCAATTAGCGGTTGTTCAGGACCTATAACAACCCAATCAACATCTTGCTGTTTAGCAAAATCTAGTATCCCTTGATGATCAGATTCTGAAATTTCAGTGTGTACTTCAGCTATAGGTGTCATTGCCTCATTACCTGGAATAACAAACACTTGTTTAACTAGATTCGATTGATTAAGTTTATATGCAAGTGCATGTTCTCGTCCACCAGCACCAATTACTAATACATTCATTTATGTTACGCCCCTTTAAAATTAGTGTTTAAAATGTCGAGTGCCTGTGACTACCATTGCAATACCATGTTTATTAGCCATATCAATTGAATCTTGATCTTTAATCGAACCACCCGGTTGGATAATTGCCTTTATACCATGTTGTGCTGCAAGTTCAACTGTATCTCCCATAGGGAAAAATCCATCAGATACTAACGCTACATGATCATTGATTTCAATAGCTCTCTCTAACGCAATTTTAGCAGCACCGACACGATTCATTTGTCCAGCACCTATACCTACAGTTTGTTTATTATTACTTAAAATAATTGCATTACTTTTTACTGATGGTACAACTTTCCATCCTAATAGCATTGCTTCCCATTGTTCATCAGTAGGTGCAACTTCTGTAACAACTTTCATTTCTTCTTTTGGCACGACATAATTGTCTTTATCTTGAACTAAATATCCGCCAGATACTGAAACAAACTCTTCTTCGTTACTGTCTATAGTCATATCAATTTCTAATAATCTTACATTCTTCTTTTGTTTTAAAATATCTAATGCTTCATCTGTAAATTTTGGTGCAATAATGACTTCCAAAAAGATACTATGCAATTGCTCTGCTAACTCAGGTGTTACAGCTCGGTTTAATGCAACAATTCCACCAAATATTGATTGACTATCCGCTTCATACGCATGTTGAAATGCTTGTTCTATCGTGTCACCGATACCAACACCACATGGATTCATGTGTTTAACTGCAACTGCAGCAGGTGTATCAAACTTTTTAACTAAAGCTAGTGTAGCATCTGCATCTTTAATATTGTTATAGCTTAATTGTTTCCCATGTAATTGTTTAGCGCCTGCAATCGTGTGCTTAGCATTCGAAGTTCTCACAAAATACGCTGATTGTTGTGGATTTTCTCCATATCTTAAAGTTTCTTTATCCCCTTTAAAGAAACGTACAATCGCTTCATCATATTCTGCAGTATGCTCAAAAACTTTGATCATTAATGATTGTCTATATGACTCATCTAACGAATCGTTTCTTAATCGCGTCAATACTTCTTGATAATCTGCAGGATGTACAATTGTTGTTACATGTTTATAGTTTTTAGCTGCAGCACGTAACATTGTTGGACCACCAATATCAATATTTTCAATTGCTTCGTCCATCGTCACATCAGGGTTTGCAACAGTTTGTTGGAATGGATATAAATTAACTACTACCATATCAATTAAATCTATATGTTGTTCTGATAATTCATTTAAATGCTGCGGTTTATTTCGATCAGCTAAAATGCCACCATGAACAGCCGGATGTAATGTTTTAACACGGCCATCCATTATTTCTGGAAAATGTGTTAAGTCTGAAACAGAACGAACTGGTACATTTGCTTCATCTAATATACGTTTAGTACCACCTGTTGAATATAATTCATAATTTAATTGCGTTAGCGCTTTAGCAAACTCTACAATACCTGTTTTATTTGATACGCTCAAAATAGCTTTCTTCATCACATACATACTCCTTATTTTACAATTTTAGCAATAACACTTGGATATAACTCATATTCCAATTTTTTTACTTTCTCTTCTAATTGTTCTTTTGAATCGTCCGGTCTAATATCACATTGTCTCTGTTCAATAATTTCTCCCGTATCCATACCACTATCAACATAATGTACTGTCGAACCAGTAATAGTATCGCCACTATGATATGCTTGGCCTATTGCGTCAATCCCCTTATATTTCGGCAATAGAGATGGATGTATATTCAATATTTTACCTTCAAATGATGCTAATAAGTCTGGACCAATTAGGCGCATGTAGCCAGCTAAAATAATCCACTCTACCTTATCTTCATTTAATAATGTTACTAAATGTTGTTCATACGCTGCTTTTGAATCAAATTTTTTTGGTTCATTAATATAAACAGGAATATCATGCTTTTTTGCTCTATCTATACAAAACGCATTTTGATGATCCGTATATAGCGCCGTAACTTCAATATTTTCAAGTTTTCCTGATTCAACATGCTCAACTATATTTTCAAAGTTACTTCCTGAACCTGATGCAAAAATCGCAATTTTAACCATTGTTATACCCCCAACAATTCGATTGCAGTTGACTCATTTTTCACAATATGACCAATTTGATAGGCTTCCACATTTTGTTCTGCTAAAATCTTCAAAGCGCGTGATACATCTTTTTCATCAACGATAACCGTATAGCCAATACCCATATTAAAAATGTTATACATTTCATTTGTGTCTATATTGCCTTGTTGTTGTAACCAATCAAATATTTTTGGCGTTGGAAATGATGTAGTATCAATTCTAGCAGCATATCCGGCTGGCAATGCACGTGGAATATTTTCATAAAAACCTCCACCAGTAATATGATTCATTGCCTTAATAGAAACTTCTTTTTTCAGAGCAAGTACAGGTTTGACATATAATTTAGTTGGCTCTAAAAAGACATCTATAAATGGACGATTATCGAAGTTTGATGCCAATTCAATGCCTGATTCATTAATTAATTTGCGCACTAAACTGTATCCATTTGAATGAATGCCACTTGACGCAAGCCCTATAACAACTTGTCCCTCTTCCACTTCTGAACCATCTACATAGTCATCCTTTTCAACTGCTCCAACTGCAAATCCGGCTACATCATATTCGCCTTCGTGATACATTTCACCCATTTCAGCAGTCTCTCCACCGATAAGTGCAGTATTCGTTTCAACGCATGCATCACTAATACCTTTAACAATTTGTTCAATAACTTCAGGAACAACTTTGTTTGTAGCGATGTAATCTAAAAAATATAATGGTTCTGCACCTGTCGTTAAAATATCATTAACACACATTGCGACTGCATCGATACCTATCGAATCATGTTTACCATAGTCGATAGCTAGTTTTAATTTCGTACCTACTCCGTCTGTTCCAGAAACTAAAACTGGTGCTGTCATATTTAATTGTGATAAATCAAATGTAGCACCGAATCCACCTAAACCACCGATAACTTCTTTACGCATCGTACGTTTAACATGACTAGACATTCTTTCTACAGCTTCATAACCAGCATGAATATTTACACCAGATTGTTCATATGCTTTAGACATTTAAATTTCCCTCGCTATCAAAAAAGTGTTTATTTTTAGAAATATATTGCTTTTGTCGATGACTTAAGTGTGCTTTATAATTTGCTTCATAATCATATAACCCTGCAGGATAATCTCCAGTGAAACTTTCTACACATAAGCCACTATATGGCGCGTCATAATCTAAACCAATTGATTCAATTAACCCATCTACAGATAGATATGCTAATGAATCAGCGCCAATATAATCTTTAATTTCTTCAGGTGATTTGCTTGCAGAAATTAATTCTGCCGTAGTTGAAACATCGATTCCATAAAAACTTGGGAACATAAATTCCGGTGATGCTATACGCACATGCACTTTATTTGCACCAGAAGCTTTTAACATTTTCACAATGCGTCGAATTGTCGTACCGCGAACAATGGAATCATCAACAAGAATGATATTTTTCCCATCTACTATATCTTTTACCGCAGATAACTTCACTCTCACACCTTGCTCACGTAATTCCTGAGTTGGTTGAATAAATGTTCTTGCAACATATTGATTTTTAACTAGTCCCATTTCATATGGCAAACCTATTTCTTCAGCATAACCACTCGCAGCTGATAGCGATGAATTGGGTACACCGATGACCATATCAGCATTTACAGGGCTTTCTTGGGCTAATTTTTTACCAGAAGCTTTACGCACTGCATGAACATTTTTGCCAGCAATCGTTGAATCTGGTCTCGCAAAATAAATATATTCCATCGCAGAAATTGCAGTTGTCGTATGATGTGTATAAGATTTAACTGTAATACCTTTATCGTTAATCACGACATATTCACCCGCATGAATATCTTGAACAAACTCTGCACCTAACACATCTATTGCACATGTTTCACTTGCAAGAATGTATGTACCATCTTTCATTTTACCTACAACAAGAGGTCTGATAGCATTTGGATCTACTGCGCCATACAACGCATCTTTAGTTAAAATCGCAAATGTAAAACCGCCTTTAACTTTTCGCAAACTTTCTTTCAACGCTTCCTCAAAAGTAGGAGCTTTACTTCGACGTATCAAATGCATAATGACTTCAGTATCAGAAGACGAATGGAAGATAGCACCTTGTTTTTCTAAATTCTGACGCAATGATTTAGCATTAATGAGGTTACCATTATGACAAATACCTACACTCATATCATAAAAGTGATACAGAAACGGTTGAATATTTTCAATACCTTTATTACCTGAAGTAGCATAACGGACGTGACCAATTGCATGTTGATATCCTTTTAATCGTTCCATTTGGTCATCTTTAATCGCTTCAGTAAGTAAGCCTAATCCTCGCTCGCCTTTTAATTCATTTTGATCAGAAACAACTATACCTGCACCTTCTTGACCACGATGTTGCAAACTATGAAGTCCCATATATGTTAGTTGCGCTGCTTCAGGATGATTCCAAATACCAAACACGCCACATTCTTCGTTTAATCCTGAGTAGTTAAACATTGAGCAATTGCCCCTTCCCATATTTGTTTAATATCTGAAACATTTTCACTAATCTCTGTATATGGTGTTGTTACTTTGAAATTATCACTATCTGTTAAAAGTCCAATTTCTATTGCATTATCAATATTTAAAGTTTTACCTGATTTAACAGAAACAACATATCGGCCTTGTGTCTCACTAAACAATTGTGCATTTGTTATATCTATTGAAGACTTTAATCCTAAACCGTAATGCGCACTTAGTTTAGCTAAGGTAATCAGTAAGCCACCTTTACCAACCGTTTGAACATGTGATAATACCCCTTCACGAATAGCTGTCTTGATTGATTCACCTTTTTCAACTTCTGAACTCAAATCTAATGACTCAAATTCATGATTAACTTTGCCATAAATTAACTTTTCAAGTTGACTACCACCAAAGTCGTCCTTAGTATCACCGATTAAATATAATTTATCTCCAACTTGAGGTTCAAAATCATTTAAATAATTTACATTTTCAATCAAACCTACCATTCCAACAACTGGTGTTGGGAAAATAGAAGTACCTTTCGTTTCGTTATATAAAGATACATTACCAGAAACTACTGGTGTCTTAAGAATGTCACATGCTTCTGCCATACCTTTCGTTGAATCTATCAACTGTTGATAGATTTCTTTCTTTTCAGGAGAACCATAATTTAAACAATCTGTCATTGCTAATGGTGTTGCACCCACGGCAATTAAATTTCGATAAGCTTCAGCTACTACCATCTTTCCACCTTCATATGGATTGTTATATACATAACGCGCTTCACCATCAATTGTTGAAGCAATTGCCTTATTTGTGCCTTCCACACGTACTACCGATGCTTGAAGTCCAGGCTTAATTATCGTATTGGCACCAACTTGTTGGTCGTATTGATCATATAAATAGTGTTTAGATGCTATAGTCGGATGCTTAAGTAATTTAAAGAAAGTATCTTTAACATCGATGTGTGTATAATCATTTTTAGAAGTATTATAATTTTTTTCTTCTCCTTCTAAAATATATACAGGTGCTTCATCAGCTAGTGGTTCAACTGGAATGTCAGCATAAACTTCGTCATCATATGTTAAAACAAAACGATTTGTATCTGTAACTTCACCTATAACAGCACTATCTAATTCGTGCTTATCAAATAAATCTAAGAATTTTTGTTCAGTACCTTTTTCAACAACTAGTAACATACGTTCTTGAGTTTCTGAAAGCATCATTTCATAAGGAGAAATACCTGGCTCACGTGTTGGCACTTGTTCTAATCTCAAATGTAAACCACTACCACCTTTTGCCGCCATTTCAGATGATGAAGATGTTAAACCAGCAGCACCCATATCTTGAATACCAACTAATTCATCAAATGTAATTGCTTCAAGTGTTGCTTCCATTAATTTTTTACCTACAAATGGATCACCGATTTGTACAGAAGGTCGTTTACTTTCGCTTTCTTCCGTCAATTCTTCAGATGCAAAAGTAGCACCATGAATACCATCTCGACCAGTTTTCAAACCAACATAAATGACCGAATTACCTACACCTTTTGCTGTGCCTTTTTGAATCATGTCGTGATTGATAACACCAACACACATTGCATTAACAAGTGGATTGCCATCATAACGTTCATCAAATTCGATTTCACCGGCAGTTGTTGGAATACCAATGCAGTTACCATAACCTCCGATACCCTTTACAACCCCTTTAAGTAATCTTTGGTTTTGTTTATTATCTAATTCTCCAAATCTAAGACTGTTTAACAAATTAATAGGTCTAGCTCCAATAGAGACAATGTCACGAATGATTCCACCAACGCCTGTAGCAGCCCCTTGATATGGTTCAATTGCTGATGGATGATTGTGAGACTCTACTTTAAATACTACGGCTTGATTATCACCTATATCGACTACCCCTGCACCTTCACCTGGCCCCATAAGCACATGCTCACCTGACGTAGGAAATTGCTTTAAAAACGGTTTAGAATGTTTATAAGAGCAATGTTCACTCCACATAACAGAAAAGATACCTGTTTCTGTAAAGTTAGGTTGTCTGCCTAAAATATCGCAAACTTTTTCATATTCTTGATCACTTAATCCCATATCTTGATATACTTTTTCAAGTTTAATTTCTTCAACGCTTGGTTCGATAAATTTAGACATGTTGTTCCCTCCAACTTTTTACCATCGCTTCAAATAATTTCACACCACTATCAGTACCTAACAACGTTTCTAAAGCTCTTTCAGGATGTGGCATCATACCACATACATTGCCTTTTTCGTTAACAATTCCTGCAATATCATCATATGAACCGTTCGGATTATTCACATATTTCAGAATAATTTGATTGTTAGCTTTTAATTGTTGATATATTTCATCAGTACAATAATAATGGCCTTCACCGTGAGCTACAGGATATATAACTTTTTCACCTTGTTCATAAAGATTTGTAAATGCCGTTTGATTATTCACTATTTCTAACTCTTCATTTCTACTAATAAATAAATGTGAATCGTTATGCAATAATGCACCAGGTAATAAGCCTATTTCAGTTAAAATTTGAAACCCATTACAAACACCTAATACTGGCTTACCTTCAGCTGCAAGACGTTTAACTTCAGAAATAATCGGCGCTACACTAGCCATTGCCCCAGATCTTAAGTAATCCCCGAATGAAAATCCACCAGGAATAAGTACGCCATCAAATCCACTTAGTGATGTTTCTCTATAATCTACATATTCCGCTTCAACACCACTTTTAATAGCAGCATTAAACATGTCTCTATCACAATTCGAACCTGGAAAAACAAGAACCGCAAATTTCATTTTATGCATTCTCCTTTTCATCTTCTAAAACTTTATAGCTATATTCTTCAATCACTGTATTTGCAAACAATTTTTCACTTAGAGTTGTAATAATGTTGTGTACCTTTTCATCACTAACCTCATCCACTGTCATATATAATACTTTTCCTACACGAATATCATTCACTTGTGCATAACCTAAGTCATGTACAGCTCGAGTAAGCGTTTGTCCTTGCGTATCTAATACTTGTGGTTGTAATGTGATATGTAGTTCAATTGTTTTCATTATTTTAAATCCTCCAATTTGTTTAAAAATATTTGATATGTTTCAATCAGTGATCCAGTGTTATTTCTATATACATCTTTATCAAAGTTTGCATTGGTAGCTTTATCCCAAATTCGACATGTATCTGGAGATATTTCATCCGCTAACAAAATTTGACCAGTCTCAGTCTTTCCAAATTCGATTTTAAAATCTACTAATTTTAAATTCATAGCATCCATTAATTGTTTCAACACAATATTAATCTTTAATGCTTTGGATTTTAGTATTTCAATATCTTCATCTGATGCTATATTGAGCAATTTAACATGGTCATCCGTTATCAATGGATCATTTAACGCATCATTTTTATAGAAAAATTCCACAAGTGGTTCTCTAAAAACTTCACCATTTTCAAAACCTAAACGCTTTGTAATAGATCCACTAGCAATATTACGGACAACTACTTCTAATGGAATTATTTTCACAGGCTTAACTAATTGTTCTGTTTCAGATAATTGCTTAATAAAGTGACTTTCTATTCCATTTTCTTGTAAATATTTAAATATAATAGAAGTAATTTGATTATTTAATCGCCCCTTACCTGCCATCGTGTCTTTCTTAGCCCCGTTTCCAGCAGTAACTTCATCTTTATATTCAACTCTTAATTCATTTTCTTGATTTGTTGAGAAAATGCGCTTCGCTTTTCCTTCATATAATAATGTCATGCTTTAATTACTCCCCTCAAATTTAGCGTACATATCTTGTTCAGTTTGGTTTACATCATTCGTTAGTACAGTCATATGCCCCATTTTTCTGCTATCTTTACGCTCAGACTTACCATAAATATGTAAGTGCCACTCTGGATGTTCATTAAATTCATTTTCCAATAAATCTAAGTCTTTACCTAGTAAGTTCATCATGACTGCAGGTTTTAATAATTCAATTGAATTTGGTAATGATTGTCCGGTAACTGCTAAAATATGAGTATCAAATTGTGAATAATCACATGCCTCAATTGAATAATGTCCGGAATTGTGAGGCCTTGGTGCAATCTCGTTCACATACAATTGGTTGTTACTATCTATAAAAAATTCAACTGTAAATGTTCCAATGAAATGAATCGATTGGATAATTTTATTAACTTGCTCTTTCGCCTCTGCTATTTTATCTATTCTCGCTGGAACAATTGTTTTGAAAAGTATTTGATTTCTATGCTCATTTTCTTGTAATGGGAAAAAAGTGATTTGATTGTTGTTTCCTCTTGTAACAGTAAGTGATACTTCTTTCTTGATATTCAAAAATTTTTCAGCTACGCATTCACTAGTTTCAATTAATTTAAAACCTTCTTGTAAGTCTTTTTCGTTGTTAATTAAAACTTGACCTTTGCCATCGTAGCCACCAAATCTAGTTTTTACAATAAAAGGATATCCTAATGTTTCAATTGCTTTGTCAATATCTGTAGATTCTTTTACTGAAATGAATGGGACAACCTTGGTACCAGCACTTTTTAATGTTTCTTTTTCAGTTAAGCGGTCTTGTAATAACTGTATAGCTTGGTAACCTTGCGGAATATTGTACTTTTCACATAATAGTTTTAATTGTTGGGCTGAAATGTTTTCAAATTCATAAGTAATCACATCACATTTTTGTCCTAATTGATTGAGTGCCTTTTCATCGTCATACTTGGCTTGTATAAATTCGTGTGCAACGTATCTACATGGACAATCTTCAGAAGGATCCAAAACAGCCACTTTATAACCCATTTTTTGAGCTGATTGTGCCATCATCTTTCCAAGCTGACCACCACCAATAATGCCAATAGTCGCACCAAACTTTAATTTATTGAAGTTCATTTTGCATGTCCTCCACTTTTTGAATTAACGAAGATTCATACTGATTTAGTTTTTCAACTAAAGAAGAATTTTGAATACTTAACATTCTTGCTGCAAGTATACCTGCGTTTTTAGCACCTGCTGCACCAATTGCAGTCGTTGCAACCGGAATACCTCCTGGCATTTGAACAATTGATAATAAAGAATCTATACCCTTTAAACTTTTTGTTTCAATCGGCACTCCAATAACTGGTAGCGTCGTTAATGATGCAACCATACCTGGTAAATGTGCCGCACCGCCAGCGCCTGCAATGATAATGTCTATACCTCTTTTTCTCGCTTCAGAAGCAAATTGAACCATCATTTTTGGCGTACGATGTGCGGATACTACTTGCTTTTCGTACGGAATTTCAAAATAATCCAACATGTTACAACTCTCTTGCATAATTTTCCAATCGGAAGAACTGCCCATAATGACTGCTACTTTCACTTTGTACACCCTTTCAAAAGTTTGAATTGTGAATTACTTTAGTTGTATATTATAGATATAGCATAACAAGCAATTTCTGCTTTTTCAATCAAAAATCGAACTTTATTTTGATTTTTTGTTTGAATTTACGTCTTTTGCTATGTAAATTAGTTTTATGAACTAACAAAGTTAGGATATTGACAATAGGAGGAGAAGTTTTTATGGTTGCTAAAATTTTAGATGGTAAACAAATTGCCAAAGACTACAGACAGGGGTTACAAAATCAAGTTGAAGCGCTAAAAGAAAAGGGTTTTACACCTAAATTATCCGTTATATTAGTTGGTAATGATGGCGCTAGTCAAAGTTATGTTAGATCAAAAAAGAAAGCAGCTGAAAAAATTGGTATGATTTCAGAAATCGTACATTTGGAAGAAACAGCTACTGAAGAAGAAGTATTAAACGAACTAAATAGACTAAATAATGATGATTCTGTAAGTGGTATTTTGGTACAAGTACCATTACCAAAACAAGTTAGCGAACAGAAAATATTAGAAGCAATCAATCCTGATAAAGATGTGGACGGTTTCCATCCAATAAATATAGGGAAATTATATATCGATGAACAAACTTTTGTACCTTGCACACCGCTTGGCATCATGGAAATATTAAAACATGCTGATATTGATTTAGAAGGTAAAAATGCAGTAGTAATTGGACGAAGTCATATTGTCGGACAACCAGTTTCTAAGTTACTACTTCAAAAAAATGCATCAGTAACAATCTTACATTCTCGTTCAAAGGATATGGCATCATATTTAAAAGATGCTGATGTCATAGTCAGTGCAGTTGGTAAGCCTGGTTTAGTAACAAAAGATGTTGTCAAAGAAGGAGCAGTAATTATCGATGTTGGCAATACGCCAGATGAAAATGGCAAATTAAAAGGTGACGTTGATTATGATGCGGTTAAAGAAATTGCTGGAGCTATTACACCTGTTCCTGGTGGCGTTGGTCCATTAACAATTACAATGGTATTAAATAATACCTTGCTTGCAGAAAAAATGCGTCGAGGTGTTGATTCGTAAAGATCCTGAGACATAAATCAATCTTCTAGGCTCTACAAAGTTATAATGGCAGTAGTTGACTGAACGAAAATCCGCTTGTAACAAGCTTTTTTCAATTCTAGTCAACCTTGCCGGGGTGGGACGACGAAATAAATTTTACGAAAATATCATTTCTGTCCCACTCCCTAATATCTGAGTTTTAATGAACTCTTTTAATCCACATTAAATATTATCTCGCAATTGCAATGAATAAGAAGAATCTGGGACATTCATCAATCAAATGCTCCCTTCAAAGTAGACATTGAAAAAATGAAGGCTTTGAAGGGAGCATTTTGAACTGCACCCAGTCTAGTAGACAATTAAATAATTAAAATTAATGGTTGGTTTTGTTGTTATACAGAATCAGCCATTTTTAATGTAATTCTTTCATGATTAAAGAAAAGAATAAAATCATGAA
>NZ_JACVZJ010000017.1:0-44504 GCF_017151945.1 Staphylococcus sp. EG-SA-10 | reverse complement strand
AATTCATGATTTTATTCTTTTCTTTAATCATGAAAGAATTACATTAAAAATGGCTGATTCTGTATAACAACAAAACCAACCATTAATTTTAATTATTTAATTGTCTACTAGACTGGGTGCAGTTCACCATATGTAAATGTATGAGGGCTCTTTTTTTGGCAAAATTTAAGTGATACTTGTAAAATAGAACCTATTATGAGTATGATTTAAGAAAACGCTTGCAAAAATAATAACCGCAACTAGCGATATGGAGGAAACATGATGTCTTATAGCATTGGAATTGATTATGGAACTGCTTCAGGCCGTGTGTTTTTAATTAATACAACTAACGGTCAAGTAGTATCAAAATTTGTGAAACCATATACACATGGTGTCATTGAGAGTGAATTAAATGGTTTAAAAATACCACATACATATGCACTTCAAAATAGTAATGATTATTTAGAAATTATGGAAGAAGGAATATCATATATAGTACGTGAATCAAAAATAGATCCAGTCAATATAGTAGGTATTGGTATAGACTTTACTTCATCTACTATTGTTTTTACTGACGAAAACCTTAACCCGGTACATAATTTAAAACAATTTAAAAACAATCCACATGCGTATGTGAAACTTTGGAAACATCATGGTGCATATAAAGAGGCAGAGAAATTATATCAAACTGCTATTGAAAATAATAATAAGTGGTTAGGCCATTATGGATATAATGTTAGTAGTGAATGGATGATTCCCAAAATAATGGAGGTCATGAATCGAGCACCAGAAATTATGGAAAAAACGGCTTATATTATGGAAGCGGGCGATTGGATTGTAAATAAATTAACTAATAAAAATGTACGCTCGAATTGTGGATTAGGTTTCAAAGCATTTTGGGAAGAAGAAACAGGGTTTCATTATGATTTATTTGATAAAATAGACCCCAAATTATCAAAAGTAATTCAAGATAAAGTATCTGCACCGGTTGTTAATATTGGTGAAGCAGTAGGGAAACTGGACGATAAAATGGCACAGAAATTAGGATTATCAAAAGAGACTATGGTAAGTCCTTTTATTATTGATGCCCATGCTAGTTTATTAGGTATTGGGTCTGAAAAAGATAAAGAAATGACTATGGTGATGGGAACAAGTACATGCCATCTTATGTTAAATGAAAAGCAACATCAAGTGCCAGGTATATCAGGTTCTGTAAAAGGAGCAATTATTCCAGAATTATTTGCTTATGAAGCGGGACAATCAGCAGTAGGTGATTTGTTTGAGTATGTCGCTAAGCAAGCACCAAAGTCATATGTAGATGAAGCAGTAAATAGAAATATGACTGTATTTGAATTAATGAATGAAAAGATAAAACATCAAATGCCAGGTGAAAGTGGGCTCATTGCTCTTGATTGGCATAATGGAAATCGAAGTGTATTAAGTGATAGTAATTTAACAGGTTGTATCTTTGGATTAACTTTACAAACTAAGCATGAGGATATTTATAGAGCATATTTAGAAGCTACAGCATTTGGTACTAAGATGATTATGCAACAGTATCAAGATTGGCATATGGAAGTAGAAAAAGTATTTGCATGTGGCGGTATACCTAAAAAGAATGCTGTTATGATGGATATCTATGCGAATGTACTGAACAAAAAACTAATTGTTATGGATAGTGAGTATGCACCAGCAATAGGCGCAGCAATATTAGGTGCAGTCAGTGGTGGCGCACATAATTCAATTAATGATGCAGTTGATGCTATGAAAGAGCCAATTTTATACGAAATTAATCCAGAAGCGGAAAAAGTACAAAGATATGAAACATTATTTAAAGCTTATAAGGCTTTACATGATATCCATGGATATAAAAAAGCTAATATAATGAAAGATATCCAGAGTTTAAGAGTTGAGGGATAAAAAATTTAATTTGACAGTAATTAGTAATATTCAACGCTATAAATTACTAAAATTAATTAATACAGCTAGAATTTTCATTTACAGAAATATCAGCAACATGTACATGTCATATATACAAGAAAGCGCTTTTATATTATAATTATTATGAAAATGAATATTATGTCCACTTGTGATGGACTATGGTTATATAGAAGAGACAAAGGAGATATTTCTATGAAAAAAATTATGATTACTGGTGCATTAGGACAAATTGGTACAGAATTAGTTGTTAAGTGCAGAGAGATTTATGGGACGGATAATGTTCTTGCTACAGATATTAGGGAACCTGAAGCAGACTCACCTGTACAAAATGGACCATTTGAAATCTTAGACGTAACAGATCGTGACCGCATGTTTGAGTTAGTTAGGGACTTTGAAGCGGATAGTCTAATGCATATGGCAGCATTATTATCAGCAACTGCTGAGAAAAATCCAATTCTTGCTTGGGATTTAAATATGGGTGGATTAATGAATGCATTAGAAGCTGCAAGAACTTATAATTTGCACTTTTTCACACCAAGTTCAATTGGTGCATTTGGAGACTCAACTCCTAAAGTTAATACGCCACAAGTAACGATTCAGCAACCTACGACAATGTATGGTGTAAATAAAGTAGCGGGAGAATTATTGTGTCAATACTATTTCAAACGTTTTGGTGTAGATACAAGAAGTGTTAGATTCCCAGGTTTAATCTCTCATGTTAAAGAGCCAGGTGGCGGTACTACAGACTATGCTGTTGAAATATACTTCAAAGCAGTAAGAGAAGGTCATTATACAAGCTTCATAGATAAAGGCACATATATGGATATGATGTATATGGATGATGCAATTGAAGCAATTATTAAACTTATGGAAGCAGACGACGCTAAATTAGAAACTAGAAATGGTTATAATTTGAGCGCAATGAGTTTTGATCCAGAGATGGTAAAAGAAGCAATTCAAGAATACTATCCAAATTTTACATTAGATTATGATGTTGATCCTATTAGACAAGGTATCGCTAATAGTTGGCCGGATTCTATTGATACAAGCTGTTCACGTGGCGAATGGGGATTTGATCCTAAATATGATTTAGCGAGCATGACTAAATTAATGTTAGAAGCTATTGAACAAAAAGATACTGTTAAAAATAATAACTAATCATTTCCATTCACTTTAATACACGGAATGATATTTTAAATTACTCTTTATTTTAATAAACTAGTACATGAATTCTAATATTATTCATTATATGTATTGAATTCGCGAGCTTAGTTCATTTTAAAGTAAAGAGTTTTTTGTATGTAAAGTATATTAGTAAAACACAGATTACTTGTCTCTGTGAAATTAATACGTTTATACTAAAAGATATAGTCTTTCTAGAAAATCTGTTAATTAATTTTGAATTTTTAGAAAATTTATTGAACAGCAAAATATGGATTGTTATAATTTAAGTTAAACAAATTCTTATACAATATTATTAGGAGGCAATCACCATGTCACAAGCAGTTAAAGTTGAACGACGAGAAACATTAAAACAAAAACCAGATACATCTCAACTAGGTTTTGGTAAATATTTTACTGATTATATGTTGAGTTATGATTATGATGCAGATAAAGGATGGCATGATTTGAAGATAGTACCTTATGGTCCTATTGAAATTTCACCTGCTGCACAAGGTGTTCATTATGGTCAATCGGTATTCGAAGGATTAAAAGCATATAAAAGAGATGGGGAAGTTGCACTTTTCCGTCCTGAAGAAAATTTTAAGCGTCTTAATAACTCGTTAGCACGATTAGAAATGCCTCAAGTAGACGAAGCAGAATTGTTAGAGGGGCTAAAACAATTAGTTGATATAGAGAGAGATTGGATTCCTGAAGGGGAAGGTCAATCATTATATATTCGTCCATTTGTTTTTGCAACAGAAGGGGCACTTGGCGTTGGTGCATCACATCAGTATAAATTATTAATTATTTTATCTCCTTCAGGTGCATATTATGGTGGTGAAACTTTAAAACCAACTAAAATCTATGTAGAAGATGCATATGTGCGTGCTGTTCGTGGCGGTGTAGGCTTTGCGAAAGTTGCAGGTAACTATGCGGCAAGTTTATTAGCACAAACTAATGCAAATAAATTAGGTTATGACCAAGTATTATGGCTTGATGGTGTTGAACAGAAATATATCGAAGAAGTTGGTAGCATGAACATTTTCTTCGTTGAAAATGGCAAAGTAATTACACCAGAGTTGAATGGCAGTATTTTACCTGGTATTACACGTAAATCTATCATCGAATTAGCTAAAAACTTAGGATATGAAGTCGAAGAGCGCCGCGTTTCAATCGATGAATTATTCGAATCATATGATAAAGGTGAGTTAACAGAAGTATTTGGTAGTGGTACTGCAGCAGTTATTTCACCTGTGGGTACATTGAGATACGAAGATCGTGAAATCGTTATTAATAATAATGAGACTGGTGAAATTACTCAAAAATTATACGACGTCTATACTGGTATTCAAAATGGTACTTTAGAAGATAAAAATGGTTGGAGAGTCGTTGTACCAAAATATTAATAAAAATTGAATATGATCATGAAAACAATATGTAAAAGTTAATCATGACTAAAATCCCTTTCAATGAAGCGAAGCATGGTAATAAATTAAGTTTACAATGTTTATTGTTAAGTATTGAAGGGGATTTCACTTATTATTATATTTAATTCAATATTTAAAAAGAACAATACTACGAGTTCATTTTCAGGGAAATAACGAACATCATAGAATCAGCATAATACGAAATAAATAAATAGGAGTATTGATATTAATGGAATGGATATTATTTGATAAAGATGGTACGTTAATTGAATTTGATAGAAGTTGGGAAAAAATAGGGGTAAGATTTGTACAATCATTGCTTGAGACTTTCCCAGTACATAATAAAGAAGCTGCTTTAAGACAACTCGGTGTCATTAAAGAATCTATTGATCCAAAATCAGTGATGGGTTCAGGATCTTTACAACAAATTATTCAGGCATTTAATGATGTGACTGGACAAGATACAACCGACTGGTCCAAGTCAACAAGTCAAAAGTTGGTAGATGAACGTATTCCTGAAATTAATTGGGTAGAAGGTGTTAAAGAAGCACTTATCGATTTGAAAGCAAAAGGCTATCAACTAGGTATTGTTACGAGTGATACTAAAAAAGGCGTAGAACAATTTTTAGCACATACCAATGCTACCTCGTTGTTCGATTTGATCATTTCTACCGAAGCGGATGCCTATGAGAAGCCAAATCCTAAAGTATTATCGCCTTTATTTGAGCAATATAATGTAGATCCTCAGAAAGTAGCTATAGTAGGAGACACTGCTAATGATATGAAGACTGCAAGTAATGCAAATTTAGGTATGGCAATAGGCGTATTAACAGGTATTGCAACAAAAGAAGAATTACATGAAGCTGATATTATTTTAAATAGTGCGGCAGATATTTTAGAAGCTTTAAATTAAAAAGAAAGACATAGTGTATATGTGAATTAATGTATTCGATAGAATTGATAAAATAATCGATGATTTCTATGGAAGTTACATTGAATTAAAGCACATACACTATGTCTTTAGTCTTTTATCGTGTATCTACTTGTCGATACGTTTTTATAATATGAGCGATTTTATCAATCATAGGATTTAAAGAATCAGGATTTTTGTGTATATCATATTCATTAATGTTGATACGTACAACTGGACATGCATTAAAGCTGTTAATCCAATCGTCATAACGTTTAAATAACTTTTTCCAATATTCAGGATCAGTATTTATTTCCATTTCGCGACCACGTTCAATAATACGATCAATGACCTCATCATAGTTACATTCTAAATAAATCATTACATCAGGTTTAGGAAAATAAGGTGTCATGACCATGGCATTAAATAAGTCTGAATATGTTTTGAAATCCTCTTTACTCATTGTGCCTTCTTCTTCATGCATTTTTGCAAAAATATCAACATCTTCATAAATTGATCGATCTTGGACAAAGCCACCACCATATTCAAACATACGCTTTTGTTCTTTAAAACGTTCAGCTAAGAAGTAAATTTGCAAATGGAAACTCCATCGTTCAAAATCGCTGTAAAATTTATCTAAATATGGATTATGTTCGACATTTTCAAAAGACGTTTTAAAGTTTAATTTATCTGCAAGTGCTTGCGTTAGTGTTGATTTCCCAACACCAACTGTACCTGCAATGGTTATAATGGCATTTTGTGGAATACCGTAATTATTCATTGGTAATATCTCCTATCATAGGTAATATAATATGTAATATATCTTCGTAATCTTGTTCATTTTTTAGAAAATCAATAGAAGTTGTATCGATTAAAACTACATTTGAACCATTACTTTGTAAGGACTCATAATACTCACGATAATCTTTTTTTAACTTTAACAGATATTCATCTTCTATTTGATGTTCAAAACTACGGTTACGTTTAGCAATTCTAGATTTTAACACATCAAGGTCTGCATCTAAAAAGATAATCATATTCGGCATAATCATATCTTCAGTTAAAATATCATAAATTTTACTGAATTTCTGAAATTCAACAGAACTCAAAGTATTTTTAGCAAATATCTTATTTTTATGTATATGATAATCACTAACTACACCTTGATTTAGTTGTGTTACATCTTGAAATTGCTTATATCTATTGCATAAAAAGAACATTTCAGTTTGAAAACTCCATTTAGAGATATCTTCGTAAAAGTCTGATAAAAATGGATTTTCTGTGATGATTTCTTTTTCTTCATAAAAATCTAAAGTTTGACTTAATTTGTGTGCAAGTGAAGATTTACCTACGCCAATAGGGCCTTCAATTGCTATAAAAGGTTTGTTCATATTCACATCTCCAAATGTTAAAATAGACATTGAGTATTGTACCATAAGTGAGGTATCTGGACATAAATGACAAATGATATATATTTTATGACATTAGCGATTGAAGAAGCTAAAAAAGCAGCTCAACTAGGCGAAGTACCTATAGGTGCTATCATCACTAAAGATGATGAAGTTATCGCTAGAGCACATAATTTAAGAGAAACACTACAACAACCAACGGCGCATGCTGAACATATTGCAATTGAACGTGCAGCCAAAGTGTTAGGTAGTTGGCGTTTAGAAGGTTGCACATTATATGTAACCTTAGAACCATGTGTCATGTGCGCAGGAACAATTGTAATGAGTCGCATTCCAAGAGTCGTCTATGGCGCAGATGATCCTAAAGGTGGTTGTAGTGGCAGTTTAATGAATTTATTGCAACAATCTAATTTTAATCATCGTGCAATTGTTGATAAAGGTGTACTTAAAGAAGCATGTAGCACATTATTAACAACATTTTTTAAAAACTTAAGAGCCAATAAGAAATCCACCAATTAGACGATAGTACATACTAATTAAAATTTGTTAGAATTACATTATATGATAAATTAATGACAATATAAATGTTAATAGAAAAGTATGTGCGCTGAGTATATATTCTTATTTAAGAACAAGATTTTAAATTTACGAAACGAGGTAACATAATGATAAAACTAATAGCCACTGATATGGATGGCACGCTACTTAATGCAGCACATGAAATTTCTCAACCTAATATTGATGCGATTAAATACGCTCAAGAACAAGGGATAACGGTTGTTATCGCGACAGGTCGAGCATTTTATGAAGCACAAGCACCAGTTGCTGACACAGATTTAACAGTACCATATATTTGTTTGAATGGTGCTGAAGTACGTGATGAAACTTTCAATGTAATGAGCACTTCACACCTTAATAAATCGTTAGTACACAAAATTACAAATGTTTTAAAAGATGCAGATATTTATTATCAAGTATACACGAGTCGTGCAATTTATACTGAAGATCCACAAAGAGATTTAGACATTTATATAGATATTGCTGAGCGTGCAGGTCAACACGCAAACGTTGAGCGTATTAAAAATGGTATTCAAAGACGCATAGATAATGGTACGTTGAAAGTTGTTGATAATTATGATGCTATTGAAAACATACCTGGTGAATTAATTATGAAAATATTAGCATTTGATGGAAATTTAGAAAAAATTGACAAAGCTAGTAAAATTTTAGCTGAATCTCCGAATTTAGCTATATCATCATCTTCGAGAGGAAATATAGAAATAACGCATTCAGATGCACAAAAAGGTATTGCGCTAGAAACAATTGCCGAAAGATTAGAGATTGAAATGAAAGATGTCATGGCAATAGGTGACAATTTAAATGACTTATCAATGTTAGAGAAAGTTGGCTATCCAGTTGCGATGGAAAATGGTGCAGAAGAAGTTAAAAAAATAGCGAAATATGTCACAGATACGAATGAAAATAGTGGTGTTGGAAAAGCTATTATGAAATTATTACGTGAACAACAAGTTTAATAAAAAAGAGGGGTCAAATATGAAAGGATTAATTATTATTGGCAGTGCACAAGTGAATTCACATACAAGTGCACTAGCAAGATACTTAACTGAGCATTTTAAAACACATGATATTGAAGCGGAAATATTCGATTTAGCAGAAAAACCGTTAAATCAATTAGATTTTTCAGGAACAACACCGTCTATTGATGAAATCAAACAAAATATGAAAGATTTAAAAGAGAAAGCAATGGCGGCGGACTTTTTAATATTAGGAACGCCAAACTATCATGGTTCATATTCTGGAATATTGAAAAATGCATTAGATCATCTAAATATGGATTATTTTAAAATGAAACCTGTAGGCTTAATAGGAAATAGTGGTGGTATTGTTAGTTCAGAGCCATTGTCACATTTAAGAGTAATCGTCAGAAGTTTACTAGGCATTGCTGTACCAACTCAAATAGCAACACATGATTCTGATTTTGCTAAAAATGAAGATGGTTCATATTACTTAAATGATAGTGAATTCCAATTACGAGCAAGATTATTCGTCGATCAAATTGTATCATTTGCGCATAATAGTCCATATGAACATTTAAAATAAATTAAAAAATATGTAAATATACATTAAAAATAGGTATGTAGCTTAAGGTGTTTCATTGAGAATGCTTTTAAGTCACATGCCTATTTTTTTGTTCTAATGCACCAATAGTAAGCCTTTGAGTTTACTGTTGTGAGCAATGTTATTAATTAAAATAAGATGTAATAGCGAAATGAAAACAAGCTTAGATTAAAAGTAAGGTTTAAAAATATAGATAAATAATTTAAAACAATTGAAGAAAAAAAGTATTAAAAATTGCAATTCTTAAACTGAAATTCATATTAATATTTACTGCAAATAACATTGTAAAATAAAGAAAAATAATTAAAGTATTTCACTTTATTGAAATTTATATTACGATAGTAATGCATAAATTTATATATGCAAAATATTATATTTATCAAATTTTGATATTTTAAAGGAGTATTATTAAATGAATAATAAAAAGACAGCAACAAATAGAAAAGGCATGATACCAAATCGATTAAACAAATTTTCGATAAGAAAGTATTCTGTAGGTAATGCTTCAATTTTAGTGGGGACAACATTGATTTTTGGGTTAAGTGGTCATGAAGCTAAAGCGGCAGAACATACGAATGGAGAATTAAATCAATCAAAAAATGAAACGACAGCTCCAAGTGAGAATAAAACAACTGAAAAAGTTGATAGTCGTCAACAAAATAATATTGAACAAAGTACAACGTCAGACCAACCAAAAGTAAATGAGTCTGATAATACTTCAGTTAAAGAAACTACTGAAGAACCTCAAAATACAACTTCTACACAACCAACTAAACAAAATAACGATGCGACGGCAAATAAAGATAATTTAGCGGCTCAAAATATTTCAACGCAGGCTAAAAATGTTTCAACTACTCCCAAAACAACGAATATTAAGCCAAGAACATTAAACCGTATGGCTGTGAACACAGTAGCGGCACCACAACAAGGTACAAATGTTAATGATAAAGTTCATTTTTCAAATATTGATATTGCTATTGATAAAGGACATGTCAATAAAGATACTGGCAAAACTGAATTTTGGGCGACTTCTAGTGATGTTTTAAAATTAAAAGCGAATTACACAATCGATGATTCTGTTAAAGAGGGCGATACATTTACATTTAAATATGGACAGTATTTCCGTCCGGGTTCTGTAAGATTACCTTCACAAACTCAAAATTTATATAACGCCCAAGGTAATATTATTGCAAAAGGTATTTATGATAGTAATACAAACACAACAACATATACTTTTACGAATTATGTAGATCAATATACAAATATTAGCGGTAGCTTTGAACAAGTCGCATTTGCGAAACGTGAAAATGCAACGACTGATAAAACTGCTTATCCAATGGAAGTTACATTAGGAAACGATAAATATAGTAAAGATGTCATTGTCGATTATGGTAACAAGAAAGCACAACCGCTTATTTCAAGTACAAACTATATCAACAATGAAGATTTATCGCGTAATATGACTGCATATGTAAATCAACCTAAAAATACATATACTAAACAAACGTTTGTTACTAATTTAACTGGATATAAATTTAATCCAAATGCAAAAAACTTCAAAATTTACGAAGTGACAGACCAAAATCAATTTGTTGATAGCTTTACACCTGATACTTCAAAACTTAAAGATGTTACTGATCAATTCGATGTTATTTATAGTAATGATAATAAAACAGCTACAGTCGATTTAATGAAAGGCCAAACAAGCAGTAATAAACAATACATCATTCAACAAGTTGCTTATCCAGATAATAGTTCAACAGATAATGGGAAAATTGATTATACTTTAGACACTGACAAAACTAAATATAGTTGGTCAAATAGTTATTCAAATGTGAATGGCTCATCAACTGCAAATGGCGATCAAAAAAAATACAATCTTGGTGATTATGTTTGGGAAGATACAAATAAAGATGGTAAACAAGATGCTAACGAAAAGGGTATTAAAGGCGTGTATGTCATTCTTAAAGATAGCAATGGTAAAGAATTAGATCGTACTACTACTGATGAAAATGGTAAATATCAGTTCACAGGTTTGGGAAATGGGACTTACAGTGTAGAATTTTCAACGCCAGCAGGTTACACACCAACCACTGCAAATGCAGGAACTGATGATGCTGTTGATTCAGATGGTTTAACAACAACAGGTGTCATTAAAGATGCAGATAATATGACATTAGACAGTGGTTTCTATAAAACGCCAAAATACAGTTTAGGTGATTATGTTTGGTACGACAGTAATAAAGATGGTAAACAAGATTCAACTGAAAAAGGTATCAAAGATGTTAAAGTTACTTTATTAAATGAAAAAGGCGAAGTAATTGGAACAACTAAAACAGATGAAAATGGTAAATACCGCTTTGATAATTTAGATAGTGGTAAATACAAAGTTATTTTTGAAAAGCCTGCTGGCTTAACACAAACAGGTACAAATACAACTGAAGATGATAAAGATGCAGATGGTGGCGAAGTTGACGTAACAATTACGGATCATGATGATTTCACACTTGATAATGGCTACTACGAAGAAGAAACATCAGATAGCGACTCAGATTCGGACAGCGATTCGGATTCAGACAGCAACTCAGATTCAGATAGCGACTCAGATTCAGATAGTGACTCAGATTCAGATAGTGATTCAGATTCAGATAGCGACTCAGATTCAGATAGCGACTCAGATTCAGATAGTGATTCAGATTCAGATAGTGATTCAGATTCAGATAGCGACTCAGACTCAGACAGTGATTCAGATTCAGATAGCGACTCAGACTCAGACAGTGATTCAGATTCAGATAGCGACTCAGATTCAGACAGCGACTCAGACTCAGATAGTGACTCAGACTCAGACAGCGACTCAGACTCAGAAAGTGACTCAGACTCAGACAGTGACTCAGATTCAGACAGCGATTCAGACTCAGATAGCGACTCAGATTCAGACAGTGAATCAGACTCAGACAGTGACTCAGATTCAGATAGCGATTCAGATTCAGGCAGTGACTCAGATTCAGACAGTGAATCAGACTCAGACAGTGACTCAGATTCAGATAGCGATTCAGATTCAGGCAGTGACTCAGATTCAGATAGCGACTCAGACTCAGACAGTGATTCAGACTCAGATGCAGGTAAGCATACACCGGCTAAACCAATGAGTGCAGTTAAAGACCATCACAATAAAGCGAAAGCATTACCGGAAACAGGTAGTGAAAATAACGGTTCAAATAATGCAACGTTATTTGGCGGATTATTCGCAGCATTAGGATCATTATTGTTATTCGGTCGTCGTAAAAAACAAAATAAATAATATTATTTCATCCAGGTCCGTGAGGCCTGGTTTTTTATTTATATGGAATACATAAATCGAAAATTGTAAGTAGCATATGCAATTTAATTTGACGTAAAAATGTAAGTGTCTATGAATTAAAAAAACTCATATATTCATTTCAATATTGGATAATAATATTTTTGTGATAATCAAATAAAAATTAAAAAACTCATAAAAAATCTTATTTAAATATAAAACCTAAATAACTTTTTGTGATAAAGAAAAATAATTAAAGTATTGTGCTTTATCTAAATCTGTAATACTATATTAATATACATTTTTGTATTTAAAACAATTGTATTATTTAAAAATTTGATGGATTAGGAGCAATAAAATGCTAAACAGAGAAAACAAAACGGCAATGACAAGAAAAGGCATGGTATCAAATCGATTAAACAAATTCTCGATTAGGAAGTACACAGTGGGAACAGCATCAATTTTAGTAGGTACAACTTTGATTTTTGGTCTAGGGAGCCAAGAAGCTAAAGCTGCAGAAGTAACCAACAAGGAAATGAAGGAAGATGCAACATCAGTAAATAATGATCAAGTGTCTAAAAAAGTTGATACAGAGCAACTAAATAATGACGGTAATACTAGTAAAGTTGATACAGAGCAACTAAAAGATGAGAATATTAATAAAGTTGCTAATCAAAAAGAAGTAACTAGAGTGGAAAATAGTGTCGCTTCAGAAAAAAATAATAACTCTAAGCCATCTGAAAACGGAAAATTACAAACGTCTGATGTTAAAAAAACTGAAGATAATAATGCAACTTCAGATGATCAAGTTACTACTACAGTTAATTCACAGCAATTAAATACTGATAACACAACTTCAATGTCGTCAGCACCAATTAATGTACGTAAAGATGACTTAAAATTTAATAATGAAGAAGTAAGAAATGTAGGAGAAAAAAGCGATAATACTGACAATGCAAATAGTTCAGAATTAATAAAGCCAAAAACTACAGAACCTAAACGTTTGAATACAAGAATGCGTATAGCAGCAATACAACCAAACTCAACAGATTCTAAAAATGTTAATGATTTAATCACATCAAATACAACATTAACTGTCGTTGATGCAGATAATAGCAAAACGATTGTACCAGCCCAAGATTATTTATCATTAAAATCACAAATTACAGTTGATGACAAAGTTAAATCAGGTGATTATTTCACAATTAAATACTCAGATACAGTACAAGTATATGGATTGAATCCGGAAGATATTAAAAATATTGGTGATATTAAAGATCCAAATAATGGTGAAACAATTGCGACTGCAAAACATGATACTGCAAATAATTTAATTACATATACATTTACAGATTATGTCGATAGATTTAATTCTGTACAAATGGGAATTAATTACTCAATTTATATGGATGCAGATACAATTCCTGTAGACAAGAAAGATGTTCCTTTTAGTGTAACTATTGGGAATCAAACTACAACAACTACAGCAGATATTACTTATCCGGCTTATAAAGAAGCTGATAATAATTCAATAGGGTCAGCTTTTACAGAAACAGTTTCTCATGCAGGAAATGCTGAAGATCCTGGTTATTATAACCAAGTAGTTTATGTGAATCCTATGGATAAAGATTTAAAAGGGGCTAATTTAAAAGTTGAAGCGTATCATCCGAAATATCCCGCTAATATTGGTCAAATTAATCAAAACGTTACTAATATAAAAATATATCGTGTTCCTGAAGGATATACATTGAATAAGGGATACGACGTAAATGCTAATGATTTAGTAGACGTAACCGATGAATTTAAAAATAAAATGGCCTATGGAACAAATCAAAGTGTTAATATCGATTTTGGTGATATTACATCAGCGTATGTTGTAATGGTTAAAACAAAATTCCAATATACAAATAGCGAAAGTCCAACTCTTGTTCAAATGGCAACTTTGACTTCTGATGGAAACAGATCCGTTTCTACTGGTAATGCTTTAGGATTCACTAACAATCAAAGTGGCGGCGCTGGTCAAGAAGTATATAAAATTGGTAACTACGTATGGGAAGATACAAATAAAAACGGTGTTCAAGAATTAGGGGAAGTTGGAGTAAAAGGTGTAACAGTGGTTGCATATGACAATAAAACTAATAAAGAAGTTGGAAGAACAATTACTGATGAAAAAGGTGGGTATTTGATTCCAAACTTACCTAATGGAGATTACCGTGTAGAATTTTCAAACTTACCACAAGGTTATGAAGTAACCCCTTCAAAACAAGGTAATAACGAAGAATTAGATTCAAACGGTGTATCATCAGTTATTACAGTTAATGGCAAAGATAATTTATCTGCTGACTTAGGTATTTACAAACCTAAATACAATCTAGGCGACTATGTATGGGAAGATATAAATAAAAATGGTATCCAAGATCAAGATGAAAAAGGTATATCTGGCGTAACGGTAACATTAAAAGATGAAAACGGTAACGTGTTAAAAACAGTTACAACAGATGCTGATGGCAAATATAAATTTACTGATTTAGATAATGGTAATTATAAAGTTGAATTTACTACACCAGAAGGTTATACACCGACTTCTACAAATACAGGTGGAAATGATACTGTTGACTCTAATGGTTTAACAACAACAGGTGTTATTAATGGTGCTGATAACATGACATTAGATAGTGGATTCTACAAAACACCAAAATATAATTTAGGTAATTATGTATGGGAAGATACAAATAAAGATGGTAAGCAGGATTCATCTGAAAAAGGTATTTCAGGCGTAACAGTTACATTGAAAAATGAAAACGGTGAAGTTTTACAAACAACTAAAACAGATAAAGATGGAAAATATCAATTTACTGGATTAGAAAATGGAACTTATAAAGTTGAATTTGAAACACCATCAGGTTACACACCAACACAAGTAGGTTCAGGAACTGATGAAGGCATAGATTCAAATGGTACATCAACAACTGGTGTCATTAAAGATAAAGATAACGATACTATTGACTCTGGTTTCTACAAACCGACTTACAACTTAGGTGACTATGTATGGGAAGATACAAATAAAAACGGTGTTCAAGATAAAGATGAAAAGGGCATTTCAGGTGTAACAGTTACGTTAAAAGATGAAAACGACAAAGTTTTAAAAACAGTAACAACAGATGAAAATGGTAAATATCAATTCACTGATTTAAACAATGGAACTTATAAAGTTGAATTCGAGACACCATCAGGTTACACACCAACTTCAGTAACTTCTGGAAATGATACTGAAAAAGATTCTAATGGACTAACTACAACAGGTGTCATTAAAGATGCAGATAACATGACATTAGACAGTGGTTTCTATAAAACACCAAAATATAGTTTAGGTGATTATGTTTGGTACGACAGTAATAAAGATGGTAAACAAGATTCGACTGAAAAAGGAATTAAAGGTGTTAAAGTTACTTTGTTAAATGAAAAAGGCGAAGTAATTGGAACAACTAAAACAGATGAAAATGGTAAATATCGTTTCGATAATTTAGATAGCGGTAAATACAAAGTTATCTTTGAAAAGCCTGCTGGCTTAACACAAACAGGTACAAATACAACTGAAGATGATAAAGATGCAGATGGTGGCGAAGTTGACGTAACAATTACGGATCATGATGATTTCACACTTGATAACGGATACTTCGAAGAAGAAACATCAGACAGCGACTCAGATTCAGACAGCAACTCAGACTCAGACAGCGACTCAGATTCAGACAGCAACTCAGACTCAGACAGTGACTCAGATTCAGACAGCGATTCAGACTCAGATAGCGACTCAGACTCAGACAGTGACTCAGATTCAGATAGCGACTCAGACTCAGACAGTGACTCAGATTCAGACAGCGATTCAGACTCAGATAGCGATTCAGATTCAGATAGTGACTCAGACTCAGACAGCGACTCAGATTCAGATAGCGACTCAGATTCAGACAGTGACTCAGATTCAGACAGTGACTCAGATTCAGATAGCGATTCAGATTCAGATAGTGACTCAGACTCAGATAGCGACTCAGATTCAGACAGTGACTCAGACTCAGATAGCGATTCAGACTCAGATAGCGATTCAGACTCAGACAGTGACTCAGATTCAGACAGCGATTCAGATTCAGACAGTGATTCAGACGCAGACAGCGATTCAGACTCGGATGCAGGAAAACATACACCTGTTAAACCAATGAGTACTACTAAAGACCATCACAATAAAGCAAAAGCATTACCAGAAACAGGTAGTGAAAATAACGGCTCAAATAACGCAACATTATTTGGCGGATTATTCGCAGCATTAGGATCATTATTGTTATTCGGTCGTCGTAAAAAACAAAATAAATAATACAGCTTATACCAGGTCCGTGAGGCCTGGTTTTTTATTTCAAAATTTATGAAATGTATCTTATGTTTGAGATTAAATAGTGCAATTTTTAAAAAAATATAAAATAAATCCACATAAATTTAATTCATCTTTACGTTAAAAGTACAAACGAATAAGAAAAGCAATTAAACACAGTATCGAACCATTTAAAACAATTGATATAAAAAACAAACGAATAATTAAACATTACTAGAATTAATTTATTCAAACCAAAGTGTAAAATAACAGTCTTAGATAAATAAATTTATTTAAAGTATTGTGCTTTATCTAAAAATGTATTACGATGGGAATACAAATTTTTATATGTAAAAATATTAATTTTTTGCAAATATTGATATTTTAAAGGAGATTTATATGATTAACAGGGATAATAAAAAGGCAATAACAAAAAAGGGTATGATTTCAAATCGCTTAAACAAATTTTCGATTAGAAAGTATACTGTAGGAACTGCATCAATTTTAGTAGGTACGACATTGATTTTTGGTCTAGGGAACCAAGAAGCTAAAGCTGCTGAAAACACTAGTACAGAAAATGCAAAACAAGATGATGCAACGACTAGTGATAATAAAGAAGTAGTGTCAGAAACTGAAAATAATTCGACAACAGAAAATAATTCAACAAATCCAATTAAGAAAGAAAAAAATACTGATTCACAACCAGAAGATAAAGAAGAATCAACTACATCAAGTACTCAACAACAGCAAAATAACGTTACAGCTACAACTGAAACTAAGCCTCAAAACATTGAAAAAGAAAATGTTAAACCTTCAACTGATAAAACTGCGACAGAAGATACATCTGTTATTTTAGAAGAGAAGAAAGCACCAAATAATACAAATAACGATGTAACTACAAAACCATCTACAAGTGAAATTCAAACAAAACCAACTACACCTCAAGAATCTACAAATATTGAAAATTCACAACCGCAACCAACGCCTTCAAAAGTAGACAATCAAGTTACAGATGCAACTAATCCAAAAGAACCAGTAAATGTGTCAAAAGAAGAACTTAAAAATAATCCTGAGAAATTAAAAGAATTAGTTAGAAATGATAGCAACACAGATCGTTCAACTAAACCAGTTGCTACAGCACCAACAAGTGTTGCACCAAAACGTGTAAACGCAAAAATGCGCTTTGCAGTTGCACAACCAGCAGCAGTTGCTTCAAACAATGTAAATGACTTAATTACAGTTACAAAACAGACGATTACTGAAGGTATTAAAGATGATGGTCTTATTCAAGCACATGACGGTGAACATATTATTTATACATCTGATTTTAAAATTGATAATGCTGTAAAAGCTGGGGATACAATGACAGTAAAGTATGATAAGCATACAATTCCTTCAGATATTACGGATGATTTCACACCAGTTGATATTACAGATCCATCAGGTGAAGTAATAGCGAAGGGAACATTTGATTTAAATACGAAAACAATTACTTACAAATTTACTGATTATGTTGATAGATATGAGAATGTCAATGCAAAATTAGAACTAAACTCATATATTGATAAGAAAGAAGTCCCAAATGAAACAAATTTAAATTTAACATTTGCTACAGCAGATAAAGAAACTAGTAAAAATGTTAAAGTTGAATATCAAAAACCTATTGTAAAAGATGAGTCAAATATTCAATCTATATTTAGCCATTTAGATACTACTAAGCATGAGGTAGAACAGACTATTTATGTGAATCCATTAAAATTAAATGCTAAAAACACAAATGTTACTATAAAAAGTGGTGGTGTAGCAGATAATGGTGATTATTATACTGGAGACGGTAGTACTATAATTGATAGTAATACGGAAATTAAAGTCTATAAAGTTGCATCGGGTCAACAATTACCTCAAAGTAATAAAATTTATGATTATAGTCAATATGAAGATGTTACCAATTCAGTAACTATTAATAAAAATTATGGTACTAACATGGCTAATATTAATTTTGGTGACATTGATTCTGCATATATAGTTAAAGTTGTTAGTAAATATACACCGGGTGCTGAGGATGACTTAGCAGTTCAACAGGGTGTAAGAATGACTACAACAAATAAATATAATTATTCATCATATGCAGGTTACACTAATACTATTTTATCAACTACTGACACTGGTGGTGGTGACGGTACTGTTAAACCTGAAGAAAAGTTATACAAAATTGGTGACTATGTATGGGAAGACGTTGATAAAGACGGTGTTCAAGGTACAGATTCAAAAGAAAAGCCAATGGCAAACGTTTTAGTTACATTAACTTACCCGGACGGTACTACAAAATCAGTAAGAACAGATGCTAATGGTCATTACGAATTCGGTGGTTTGAAAGACGGAGAAACTTATACAGTTAAATTCGAAACGCCAGCTGGATATCTTCCAACAAAAGTAAATGGAACAACTGATGGTGAAAAAGACTCAAATGGTAGTTCGGTTACTGTTAAAATTAATGGTAAAGATGATATGTCTTTAGACACTGGTTTTTATAAAGAACCTAAATATAATCTTGGTGACTATGTATGGGAAGATACAAATAAAGATGGTATCCAAGATGCTAATGAACCTGGTATCAAAGATGTTAAGGTTACATTAAAAGATAGTACTGGAAAAGTTATTGGAACAACTACTACTGATGCCTCGGGTAAATATAAATTTACAGATTTAGATAATGGTAACTATACAGTAGAATTTGAAACACCAGCAGGTTACACGCCAACGGTTAAAAACACTACAGCTGAAGATAAAGATTCTAATGGTTTAACAACAACAGGTGTCATTAAAGATGCAGATAATATGACATTAGACAGTGGTTTCTATAAAACACCAAAATACAGTTTAGGTGATTATGTTTGGTACGACAGTAATAAAGACGGCAAACAAGATTCAACTGAAAAAGGTATCAAAGATGTGATAGTTACATTGCAAAACGAAAAAGGCGAAGTAATTGGAACAACTAAAACAGATGAAAATGGTAAATATCGTTTCGATAATTTAGATAGCGGTAAATACAAAGTTATTTTTGAAAAGCCTGCTGGCTTAACACAAACAGGTACAAATACAACTGAAGATGATAAAGATGCAGATGGTGGCGAAGTTGACGTAACAATTACGGATCATGATGATTTCACACTTGATAACGGATACTTCGAAGAAGATACATCAGATAGTGACTCAGACTCAGACAGTGACTCAGACTCAGACAGCGATTCAGATTCAGACAGTGACTCGGACTCAGACAGTGACTCAGACTCAGACAGTGACTCAGATTCAGATAGCGACTCAGATTCAGACAGTGACTCAGACTCAGATAGCGATTCAGATTCAGATAGCGACTCAGATTCAGACAGTGACTCAGATTCAGACAGTGACTCAGATTCAGATAGCGACTCAGACTCAGACAGTGACTCAGATTCAGACAGTGACTCAGATTCAGATAGCGACTCAGACTCAGATAGCGATTCAGATTCAGACAGTGACTCAGATTCAGACAGCGACTCAGACTCAGACAGTGACTCAGATTCAGATAGCGATTCAGATTCAGACAGTGACTCAGATTCAGATAGCGACTCAGACTCAGATAGCGATTCAGATTCAGATAGCGACTCAGATTCAGACAGTGACTCAGATAGAGATTCAGATGCAGGAAAACACACACCTGTTAAACCAATGAGTACTACTAAAGACCATCACAATAAAGCAAAAGCATTACCAGAAACAGGTAGTGAAAATAACGGCTCAAATAACGCAACATTATTTGGCGGATTATTCGCAGCATTAGGTTCATTATTGTTATTCGGTCGTCGCAAAAAACAAAACAAATAATACAATTTGACCCAGGTCCTTGTGGCCTGGTTTTTTTATGATTACACATGCAATAGATGTATTTTTCATATAAAATAAACAATAAAGATACGGAATAAAACTTATATGAGGCGATAATATGAATTACATTTTAGGAACAATTTTAGAAAGTAAAATTACTGGTGTAGAAAAAGCACAAATAAATAGACTGAAGTTGTTCAAACAACACGGCATATCTTCAAAATGTGTATATGTTAAATGGAATCCTTATTCATACACATATGCGAAGCAACATCAGATTGAAAATGATCTGTTTACAATGTATGACTATTTTCAAAAAGCAATTAATTATAAAAAGACAAAGCAAGTTAACTGGATACAGTATTGGGAAAAGTCATGTAGGTACACATTGAAATTTGTGGAAAATTCAAATGATGTCAGAATATATGATGAAGAGCAATTTATAATGTATGCTCATTTTTTAGATAAACAGTATCATCAATTAAACTATGTGAATTATTTTGATCATAAAAGAAGAAAAGTAAAACGTGAATTGTATGATGGAAGAGGCTTTTTAAGTTGTTCTCGAATTTTAGGTGAAGGACAACGGATTGTACTCGAAAATTACTATACACCTAATGGGGAAATCGTCATCCAAAAATATTTCGACGATATAAAAGGGAAAAACACGCTCACAAAGGTTATCTTAAATGAAGACCAGCATCAACAATTTTTTGATACAGAAGATGAATTAGTTCAATATTTTCTCCATCAATTATGTAAAAATAATGATCAAATCATATTAGACCGTCCTCATGAATTAGGAAATGTTATTGCGGGATTAAATCAAAGTATTCCAGTTATTGTTGTGCTCCACAGTACACATTTATCCGGCACCGGTAATGATATAAAAAGTTTTTATAAAACAGTGTTTAATAATTTAACACGTTATAAAGCGATTGTTGTATCAACAGAAAAGCAATGCCAAGATATTTCACAATATATTGAAAATAAAATACCAGTTATCAATATTCCGGTTGGCTACGTGGCAAACTTAAAGTATCAATTTGACAGCAATCAAAAGGATAAAAATCATATCATATCAATTGCTCGCCTCGTTGAAAATAAACAAATTAAACATCAAATTGAAGTGATCAAGCAATTAGTAACAAAACATCCCAATATTCAATTGAATATTTATGGACATGGAAATGGTTTGTCAGAATATCGACAACTTGTAGAAGATTATCATTTATCGGAACATGTTAAATTTCATGGTTTTAAGACGCATATTAATGAAGAGATTGCTAAAGCAGAACTGATGTTATCGACAAGTAAAATGGAAGGTTTTGGCTTAGCAATTTTAGAGTCGCTTTCAGTAGGTACACCAGTGATCAGTTATGATGTAGATTATGGGCCATCAGAACTGATTCAAGATGGATTTAATGGCTATTTAGTACCTCAAGGTGACATCAATCAAATGGTTGAAAGAGTTGACCAATTACTAATTAATACTCAAAAATTACAACAGTTTTCGATTAATAGTATAGAGTATGCTCAACAGTACAATGCAACTACTATCAGTACAAAGTGGCAAAATATTTTAAACTAAGTCAAAAGAAAAAAGCATTTTCCTAGAATTATCTATTTAACAAACCACGTTCATATGAACTTACATGTTTAGTTAAATAACATAGGAAAATGCTTTTTTATAAAAATAAAGGTAAAGTACATTTATATAAGACGAACAAATTGGTCCCATTGTTTAATTAACGACGCTTTACTATATTGTTGCGCTTTTGCCAAACTACCTTTTGACAGTCGTTGTTGTACTTCAGGATGATCAATCACATATTTCACTTTATCAAATAGGGCATCTTCATCATTTTTAGTAATTAAATAACCATTGAAATCAGGCGTAATCAATTCGTTAGGTCCATATTTAATATCATAACTAATAACTGGAACACCATGTGCTAAAGATTCAAGTAGTGCTAAAGAGAAACCTTCCATGTTACTTGTTATTAAACTCAAATAGGCATCGCTATATTCTTGGTCTAGATTGCTTAAAAAGCCACGTAAGTAAACATGATTTTCCAATCCATATTTTTGTATCAATTCATTTAATTTTTTACTTTCAGAACCAAAACCATACATATGAAGCTCTATTTTTGGGACATAAGATACTAAGCGTTTAATTAATTCAATTTGTTGATGTAATTGTTTTTCAGGTGAATAACGAGCAACGGAAATTAATTTAACACTGCGCTGATCTAATGTTTGGACTGATGTATCAATTGTTTCACTATAGCCGACAGGAATATTAACAACTGGAATAGTATGGTTAATACGTTTTTCAACATCTAATTTTTGCTGCTCAGTAGAAACGATAATTGCACGATATCGAGATAAATTTTCAAACATCGCTTTATATACATTTTTAAATGGCGATGAATCTAATGCATCAATATTTTTAATGTGTGTACTGTGAAGCACAGCTACTACTGGGATTGACTCAGGTGTTAAGTTGAAAATAGGTGCTGTATACACATTACGGTCACTGAAAAATAAATCCCCATGTTGATATAGTTGTTTAATGAAAAATGCGCCTAATTCCGTTTCATTATTAAAGAAATATTGTTTGTTAGCATAGTAAACAATAATTTTTTGTACTTCTGGTTTGCCATCTTTGTAAGAAAAATACTTTTCTAATTTTGTGTCACCTTCTGGATTATAGAAAAATTCACATAATGTTTGTTGTTTATCAACAAGGATCCTACTACAACTTAAAAAGCCACGCACATCATAAAAATCACGTTTTACTTTTCGTCTTTGACTATCAAAATGATTCACATAATCTAATATACGATATTTAGGATCTTGAAAATGGGCATACATTAAGAAACGCTCTTGATCATATATTCTAAAGTCATGACTATTTTCAACATGTTTTAAAGTATAATGACATTCATCAGTCCAATATGACAACCAGTCAAATGGTTCATTGCGTTCTAAATATGTTGCTTCTTGGAAGAAATCATACATATTAATATAGTCAGAACTAGTAATATAATTTTGGGCATTTCTATATAAATATCTATTCCATGACAGAAATACACATTGCGCTGGTCTTCCCATTTCTTTAAATAAATTTAAACGATTAATAATTGCTTTCTCTATCCCAGTTAAATTAACACCTAAACTATTACCTACAAAATAATTCATTTACAACACCACTTATATCTATTTTTTATAATTATATCACATAATATTTAATTACTTCTTTTAACTGGAAGATGTGTTTATTTATAAAACAACAAGTTTTGATATTTATAATGGTAGTAGTTATTCAGTCAACTACGACCAATATATCATTGTAGAGCTTAGGAATTTGATTTATGACTCAGGCACATCAAATGAGAAGATTTATAAAAGAGATATACAACTCTAGGAGGTATAATAAAAACGCGCAACTACTGTTACGCGTTTGAATTAATCATATGATATTATTTACGATACTTTAATTTAGCGAAAGCATCATGTTGATGGATAGACTCTTCATTGCGACATTCGATATCGAAACCGTCTAACCAATCAAATTCAACTAAGTCCGCGGCAATTAAACGAATTAAGTCTTCGACAAAACGTGGATTTTCATATGCACGCTCTGTCACACGTTTTTCATCAGGACGTTTTAAAATAGGGTATAGAATTGAACTTGCATTAGCTTCCATTGCATCTAAAATTTTGTTTTTATAGTCATCAACTATGCCTTGATCTTTATTAATATATGTTTTAACAGTGACAACACCACGTTGGTTGTGCGCTGAATATTCACTTATTTCTTTTGAACAAGGGCATAGCGTTGTGACAGTTGCTTCAATAGTAAGTTCTTTACGTGTAACTTTATCACCGTCAATTGCTAATCCATAAGTGACATCGGCATTACCAACTGCTTTAATATTTGTGGTTGGACTATAGCGATCAAAGAACCATTTCCCAGAAACATCAACGCCTGCCGCATTTTGTTTCATATTCGTTTGTAAAGTGCGTAACACCTGATAAAGTGTATTAAATTCAAGTTCAATACCATTATCATAGTGCTTTTCAACACTTTCAATAATACGGCTCATATTAATACCTTTTTCGTCTTTTGTTAAACTTGTTGAAAAACTAAATGTGCCAGCTGTTTGATACTGGTCAACAAGTACAGGGTACACTAAGTTTTTAATACCAACTTCTTCTATTTCAAATAAGAAATCTTTATGTGTACTTTGTAAATCTGTCATTTCGTTCTTAGTAGTAGGTTTTGTGCCTTCAATAGGATCTACGGAACCAAAGTGTTTCCAACGACCTTCTCGTGTCGATAAATCAAATTCAGTCATTTTTTTCCTCCGTTAAGATTTAAAGTGATATGTCCAATATGGTTCGACTGTTAAAAAGCTGTGTTGTTTACCATCGATTTCAGGACTTGCTAATTGTTTTAAAAATGGACCTGTTTGAGAAGCATGTGCTTCAAATGCCTTAATTTTAAGTTCTTTAAAATCTGTAATATCATTTTGAATATCAGGCTCTCCAAGAGCTTCGGTTGCATCATTACTGAACGCAACTAAAGTTAAACGAGGGCGTTCTTCTTTAGGCATGCGTTCAACCGTTCGAATTACAGCGTCTGCTGTTGCTTCGTGGTCAGGATGTACTGCATATCCAGGATAAAATGAAATAATCAATGATGGATTTGTATCATCGATTAAAGATTTAATCATACCATCTATATGTTCATAGGGTTCAAATTCGACAGTTTTGTCACGTAAACCCATTTTTCTTAAATCAGTAATACCAATAACTTTACAAGCTTCTTCTAGTTCACGCTCACGAATACTTGGTAATGATTCGCGTGTTGCAAATGGGGGATTACCTAAATTTCTGCCCATTTGTCCTAGGGTTAAACATGCATATGTTACAGGTATGCCTTTTTGGATATAACTTGCTAATGTGCCTGCAGATGAGAAGGTTTCATCATCAGGATGTGGAAATATTACTAATACATGTCTTTCGTCAGTCATGTTGATGCCTCCTCTATAAATTAAATGGTCGCTCACTAATTTGAAGTGCTGCAGCGAGTTGACCTTCGTAATTAAAACCTGCAATTAAAAATTCAGCATGCTCATTGATCTCAAAATGCGTTAGACCTTGTACATAAACCCAACCACCATTTGATAGTTTAAGACCAATGCGATAAGGTTCTTTATTACCACCTTTTAGTTGTGCATGCGTATATGTTACTTGTATGTTTCTTAAAAATGTACCAGCATTAAAAACACGTTGATCGAAATGGTTCGCATAGGCCCCATTTGTCGTTTCAACATGCAGATACACAGGTTTATGTTCAAAAGAAGCAAGTAAATCTATAACTTCTTGTTCTTTAATTGGTTCCAACACGTTCACTCCTTACACTATCAATGTGTTTATCTTTCTATTTTACTAAAAACTATTCAATAATTGTATACGATTGCTCAATTATTTATAAATTAATTTTCATGAAGGGTAATTACTCAGGATTACACAATCATACAGCATTAGTTTTTTACTTTTAAAAATCAAAAATTTGTTGGAATTTGAAAAGTGTTAAACATTAAAAATGATGCTATATTAATGGTGTATGAATGAATTCATAAGTTTTTAAAATGTATTAAATTTGTGGAGGCATGTAAACAATGAAAGTATTAAACTTAGGATCGAAAAAACAAGCATCATTCTATGTTGCATGTGAGTTATATAAAGAGATGGCATTTAATCAGCACTGTAAACTAGGTTTAGCAACTGGTGGTACAATGACAGATTTGTATGAACAACTTGTTAAGTTATTAAATAAAAATCAGTTAAACGTAGACAATGTATCCACGTTTAATTTAGACGAATATGTAGGTTTAACCGCATCACATCCGCAAAGTTATCACTATTATATGGATGACATGCTTTTCAAACAATATCCTTATTTTAATAGAAAGAACATTCATATTCCGAATGGAGATGCCGATGATATGAATGCGGAAGCGTCAAAATATAATGACGTTTTAGAACAACAAGGTCAACGTGATATTCAAATTTTAGGTATTGGAGAAAATGGTCATATTGGATTTAATGAACCTGGCACGCCGTTTGATAGCGTTACTCATATCGTTGATTTGACTGAAAGTACTATTAAGGCTAATAGTCGATATTTTGAAAACGAAGATGATGTTCCAAAGCAAGCCATTTCGATGGGACTTGCTAATATTCTTCAAGCTAAACGTATCATTTTACTCGCATTTGGTGAAAAGAAACGTGCTGCTATTACACATCTATTAAATCAGGAAATTTCTGTTGATGTTCCAGCCACATTACTTCACAAACACCCGAATGTTGAGATATATTTAGACGACGAAGCTTGCCCGAAAAATGTTGCGAAAATTCATGTCGATGAAATGGATTGATTGCAATGTTTAATTAAGAAATGCCTCGGGAAAGGTTCCAATAGAAAGATAAAAAGCATTGGAAGGATGATTTTTAGTGGAATTACAATTAGCAATTGATTTATTAAACAAAGAAGACGCGGCTGAGTTAGCAAATAAAGTAAAAGATTATGTAGATATCGTAGAAATCGGTACGCCAATCATTTACAACGAAGGTTTACCAGCAGTTAAACATATGGCAGACAACATTAGTAATGTAAAAGTATTAGCAGACATGAAAATTATGGATGCAGCTGATTATGAAGTTAGCCAAGCAATTAAATTTGGCGCGGATGTAATTACAATACTAGGTGTTGCAGAAGATGCATCAATTAAAGCAGCTATTGAAGAAGCTCATAAAAATAATAAACAATTACTAGTTGATATGATTGCTGTTCAAGATTTAGAAAAACGTGCAAAAGAACTAGATGAAATGGGTGCTGATTATATTGCAGTACACACTGGTTATGATTTACAAGCAGAAGGGCAATCACCATTAGAAAGTTTAAGAACCGTTAAATCTGTTATTAAAAATTCTAAAGTTGCAGTAGCAGGTGGAATTAAACCAGATACAATTAAAGAAATTGTCGCTGAAAGTCCTGATCTTGTTATTGTTGGTGGCGGAATCGCAAATGCAGATGATCCAGTAGAAGCTGCAAAACAATGTCGCGCTGCAATCGAAGGTAAGTAATATGGCTAAATTTAGTGACTATCAATTAATTCTAGATGAATTAAAGATGACTTTGTCACATGTTGAAGCGGATGAGTTTTCAACGTTTGCGTCCAAAATACTACATGCTGAACATATATTTGTAGCTGGCAAAGGACGTTCAGGATTCGTGGCGAATAGTTTTGCAATGCGCTTAAATCAGCTCGGCAAACAGGCACATGTTGTTGGAGAATCAACGACACCTGCGATTAAGTCGAATGATGTATTTGTAATTATCTCTGGTTCAGGTTCCACGGAACATTTAAAATTATTAGCAGACAAAGCAAAATCAGTAGGTGCTGACATCGTATTAATTACTACAAATAAAGATTCTGCAATAGGCAATATAGCTGGGACGAACATCGTTTTGCCTGCAGGTACAAAATATGATGAACAAGGTTCGGCACAACCATTAGGAAGTTTGTTTGAACAAGCATCACAATTATTTTTAGATAGTGTTGTAATGGGATTGATGACTGAAATGAATGTTACGGAACAAACAATGCAACAAAATCATGCTAATTTAGAATAAATAAAAGATAGTCGATAATATTATGCCATTGTGATAATATTATCGACTATTTTTTTATTTAAATATTAAATTATAGTATAATGTCATTAACAAACGAACGGGAGTGTTAATAGTGAAGTTTGACAATTATATTTTTGATTTCGATGGTACATTAGCAGACACGAAAAAATGTGGTGAAGTAGCTACACAAAATGCATTTAAAGCATCTGGTTTAACGGAACCATCATCTAAAGAAATAACGCATTATATGGGAATACCTATTGAAGAATCATTTTTAAAATTAGCAGACCGACCATTAGATGAAGCAGCATTAGCAAAGTTAATCGATACATTTAGACATACATATCAATCTATTGAAAAGGACTATATTTATGAATTTGCGGGTATAACTGAAGCTATTACAAGTTTGTATAACCAAGGGAAAAAACTTTTCGTGGTGTCTAGTAAGAAGAGTGATGTATTAGAAAGAAATTTATCGGCTATTGGATTAAATCACTTGATTACCGAAGCTGTTGGATCCGACCAAGTAAGTGCATATAAACCAAATCCTGAAGGCATACACACAATTGTGCAACGCTACAATTTAAATAGCCAACAAACGGTTTATATTGGTGATTCAACATTTGATGTTGAGATGGCGCAACATGCCGGTGTACCATCTGCAGCAGTAACATGGGGAGCACATGATGCAAGGTCATTACTTCATTCAAATCCAGATTTTATAATCAATGATCCATCAGAAATTAATACAGTATTATAAAATTTGTTAAAACAGAGAATACCATGGTTAAAATGCATATTCATAAATATTAGATTATACATAGAAATATTTCGCTTTAGATTAGGAATTTAAAATAAATATTTATTAAACATTATGAATTCTTAAAGAGTGATGTCTGATTCGTTGATCATTTATTTTTGTGAAAATAAATTAAAGTAATGACAAAGTTATTGAAGTAAATTGAATATAAACATTTAAATATGATGAGGAAAATAGTGATAGCATATGACTTACATGAAGTTGTGTGCTATCGCTATTTTTAATTATAAATCTAATTTGTTGATCGTTCGATGATTTAAGAATTATTATTGTTTAATTCAAATGTACGAGGGTATAAAATCATTGAATTTAATTCGTTAAAGTGAAATTTTTTGTCGAACATACTTTTGCATTTATATAAAAGTTTATATTTGTATAAATTTGACAAAACTAATTAACTCCGTATAATTATGAAACATACAAAAGGGAGTGTATGAATTCATGGATTTTAATAAAGAGAATATTAACATGGTGGATGCAAAGAAAGCCAAAAAAACCGTTGTTGCAACCGGTATCGGTAATGCAATGGAATGGTTTGATTTTGGTGTCTATGCATATACAACTGCGTACATTGGAGCGAACTTCTTCTCTCCAGTAGAGAGTGCAGACATTCGACAAATGTTGACTTTCGCAGCATTAGCCATTGCGTTTTTATTAAGACCAATTGGTGGTGTTGTATTTGGTATTATTGGTGACAAATATGGACGTAAAGTTGTATTAACATCAACAATTATTTTAATGGCATTTTCAACATTAACCATTGGATTATTACCAAGTTATGATCAAATTGGACTTTGGGCACCAATACTATTATTACTTGCACGAGTACTACAAGGATTTTCAACAGGTGGAGAGTATGCGGGGGCAATGACATATGTTGCGGAGTCATCTCCAGATAAGCGTCGTAACTCATTAGGTAGTGGACTAGAAATTGGGACATTATCAGGTTACATAGCTGCTTCAATTATGATTGCTGTATTAACATTCTTTTTAACAGATGAACAAATGGCATCATTTGGTTGGAGAATCCCATTCTTACTTGGTTTATTCCTAGGATTATTTGGCTTATATTTACGTCGTAAGCTTGAAGAATCACCAGTTTTCGAAAATGATGTTGCAACACAACCAGAAAGAGATAACATTAACTTTTTACAAATCATCAGATTTTATTACAAAGATATATTTGTGTGTTTTGTAGCTGTTGTATTCTTCAATGTTACGAACTATATGGTAACTGCATATTTACCAACCTATTTAGAACAAGTTATTAAATTAGATGCAACGACAACAAGTGTATTAATTACTTGTGTCATGGCAATAATGATTCCATTAGCATTAATGTTTGGTAAGTTAGCGGATAAAATAGGTGAAAAGAAAGTATTTCTAATTGGTACTGGTGGGCTAACATTATTTAGTATCATCGCATTTATGTTATTACATTCACAATCATTTGTTGTAATAGTAATCGGTATATTTATATTAGGATTTTTCTTATCAACTTACGAAGCGACAATGCCAGGGTCGTTACCAACGATGTTTTACAGTCATATAAGATATCGAACTTTATCAGTAACATTTAATATCTCTGTTTCGATATTTGGTGGTACGACGCCATTAGTTGCAACATGGTTAGTTACGAAAACTGGAGATCCATTAGCACCTGCGTATTATTTAACAGCAATCAGTGTTATTGGCTTTTTAGTTATTACATTCTTACATTTAAGTACAGCAGGAAAATCTCTAAAAGGTTCGTATCCAAATGTAGATAACGAGCAAGATAGAGCTTATTATGCAGAACATCCAAAAGAAGCATTATGGTGGGTTAAAGAACGTAAGAATTAGAGATTTTAATAAAAAGTATAAATCAATCGTATATAAGCACTTTAAAGCTAGTAGGTTCTGCTAACTTTAAAGTGCTTTTTAAATTGAGAACTGTAATTAGCCGAAATAAAGTTTTTGTATATACATAAACCCCCACTGCAATGATTATCGCAATGGGGGAAAGAGGGGACTTAAAGCATATGTTTAGCTTTGAATACTTAAAATTCTCTTGCTATTGAAATGTTAGGATGTAAATATGTCTTAGAGTATTTTGTCCAACGCAATTAATATTGAGACTCTAACCTTCAATATTATTATAGAGAACACAAACTTAAATAGATTGGGTGACTTATTTGTGTCAGTTATTGCGATTGCGATAACTTCTTTTCTCTATATACATATAGTAACGTCTTATCTAATAAAAAACATGGTACTACAGTATCAAATTTATCTAGGGCTTAAGTTTGATTTTTATCATAGGTAGTATGACCTGATAAAAATGCTTGTTCATTATATAATGTTAACAAGATGTATTTTAAAGTTTACATTGAGTGAGGGATATTGATGAACGTAATTTTAGAACAGTTGAAAATACATACTCAAAATAAACCTAATGACATAGCATTACATATAGATGATGAAATAATTACATATAGTCAACTAAATGCCCGCATCACTAGCGCAGTTGAATCTTTGCAGAAATATTCACTTAACCCTGTCGTTGCTATTAATATGAAATCACCGGTTCAAAGTATTATTTGTTATTTAGCTTTGCATCGTTTACATAAAGTGCCTATGATGATGGAAGGTAAATGGCAAAGTACTATACATCGTCAATTGATTGAAAAATATGGTATTAAAGATGTAATTGAAGATACAGGTCTCATGCAGAGTATAGACACACCGATGTTTATTGATTCAATGCAATTACAGCACTACCCCAATTTATTACATATTGGTTTTACTTCAGGAACAACTGGACTGCCAAAAGCATATTATCGTGATGAAGATTCATGGTTGGCTTCTTTTGAAGTTAATGAAATGTTGATGTTAAAAAATGAAAATGCCATAGCAGCCCCCGGACCACTATCGTACTCGTTAACATTATATGCGTTATTGTTTGCTTTAAGTTCTGGTCGTACTTTTATAGGACAGACCACTTTTCATCCTGAAAAGTTACTTAATCAATGTCGTAAAATATCATCATACAAAGTTGCTATGTTTCTTGTTCCAACGATGATTAAATCATTATTGTTAGTTTACAACAATGAACATACAATCCAATCATTTTTTAGCAGTGGAGATAAGCTGCATTCTTCTATTTTTAAAAAGATAAAAAATCAAGCAAATGACATAAATTTGATTGAATTTTTTGGTACATCGGAAACCAGTTTTATCAGCTATAACTTGAATCAGCAAGCACCAGTTGAATCAGTAGGTGTGCTATTTCCAAATGTGGAATTGAAAACAACGAATCACGATCACAATGGTATAGGAACTATTTGTATAAAGAGTAATATGATGTTTAGTGGCTATGTAAGCCAACAATGTATAAATAATGATGAATGGTTTGTTACTAATGATAATGGCTATGTAAAAGAGCAGTATTTATATTTAACGGGACGACAACATGATATGTTAATTATTGGTGGTCAAAATATATATCCAGCACATGTTGAACGCCATTTAACGCAATCGTCGAGCATTGATGAAGCAATTATAATCGGTATTCCAAATGAGCGTTTTGGTCAAATAGGTGTATTGCTTTATTCTGGTGATGTGACACTTACACATAAAAATGTAAAACAATTTTTAAATAAGAAAGTGAAACGCTATGAAATTCCATCGATGATTCATCATGTAGAAAAGATGTATTACACTGCAAGTGGTAAAATTGCTAGAGAAAAAATGATATCGATGTATTTGAGAGGTGAATTATAATATGAATCAAGCAGTCATAGTTGCAGCTAAACGAACTGCATTTGGGAAATTTGGAGGCACTTTAAAACATTTAGAGCCAGAACAATTGCTCAAACCTTTATTCCAACATTTTAAAGAGAAGTATCCAGAGGTAATATCTAAAATAGATGATGTAGTTTTAGGTAATGTTGTTGGGAATGGTGGCAATATTGCAAGAAAAGCATTACTTGAAGCGGGGCTTAAAGATTCAATACCTGGCGTCACAATCGATCGACAATGTGGGTCTGGACTTGAAAGTGTTCAATATGCATGTCGCATGATTCAAGCCGGAGCTGGCAAGGTATATATTGCAGGCGGTGTTGAAAGTACAAGTCGAGCACCTTGGAAAATCAAACGACCGCATTCTGTGTACGAAACAGCATTACCTGAGTTTTATGAGCGTGCATCATTTGCACCTGAAATGAGCGACCCATCAATGATTCAAGGTGCTGAAAATGTAGCCAAGATGTATGATGTTTCAAGAGAATTACAAGATGAATTTGCTTATCGAAGTCATCAATTGACAGCGGAAAATGTAAAGAATGGAAATATTTCTCAGGAAATATTACCTATAACCGTTAAAGGAGAAATATTCAACACTGATGAAAGTCTAAAATCACATATTCCGAAAGATAACTTTGGCCGATTTAAGCCCGTGATCAAAGGTGGGACCGTTACCGCTGCGAATAGTTGTATGAAAAATGATGGTGCAGTTTTATTGCTTATTATGGAAAAAGATATGGCATACGAATTAGGTTTCGAGCATGGTTTATTATTTAAAGATGGTGTTACGGTAGGTGTTGATTCTAATTTGCCTGGCATTGGTCCAGTACCAGCCATTTCCAACTTACTAAAAAGAAATCAATTAACGATAGAAAATATTGAAGTCATTGAAATTAACGAAGCGTTCAGTGCACAGGTGGTTGCCTGCCAACAAGCTTTAAATATTTCAAATACGCAATTAAATATATGGGGTGGTGCATTAGCATCAGGTCATCCATACGGTGCAAGCGGTGCCCAATTAGTGACGCGATTATTTTATATGTTTGACAAAGAGACTATGATTGCATCTATGGGGATTGGAGGAGGTCTAGGAAATGCAGCATTATTTATTCGATTCTAACCAGCGATTAAATGTGTCATTTTCTAAGGATAGTGTGGCTGCATATTATCAGTGTTTTAACCAACCTTATAGAAAAGAAGTACCACCATTAATGTGTGCGTCATTATGGTCAAAATTTGATTTATTTAAAAAATATGCAAATAGCGAACTGATTTTAACAAAATCAGCAATTAATCAAACTCAAAAGATAAAAGTAGACACAATATATGTAGGGCATTTAGAAGATATTGAATGCCGACAGATTCGCAATATCACACGTTATACAATGGCTTTAACATTAACTAAAAATAATCAGCATGTCATAACGGTTACACAAACTTTTATTAAGGCGATGAAGTAGATATGAAGTTTAATGAGATATGGATAAATGAATATTTGGCGCTCGTAAATGATGATAATCCAATACATAATGAGATTGTGCCAGGACAATTAGTGAGTCAAATGATGCTGATGGCTATGTCAATAGAGGCGAACCAGTGTCAAATTAACTACGTTAAACCTATTTTAATAAATGAAAATATCGAATTCATTGAAGAACACGAGCAAGAAATGATAGCAATTAATGACGATGGAGAGATTAAAGTAAAGATTTCTTTGAGCACAAAAAATAACCGATATTAGCTGCATGAACGCATATTAATTAGGAGATGAAAGGACAGCTAATATCAGTTATGTATTGTTATTATTATTGGGAACAGAGATATATATAGGTTACGTTTCTTTCTTTGCACGGGGATGCATTAATCTAAAATAATAATAACAACTATATCAATGTTTAATAAATTCTGGATTATTGGAACGATTAGTCAATTTAACTAACTTTCATATGATCTATATCGTCTTGTAATAAAGAGAGCAATTTGAATATTTCAGTATCACTAAATGAATCGTCACATTTAATTGAAACATGCTGAAACGTTTTGGTTATAATTTCATAAACTGGTGCGCCTTCATGGTGATACTGTCGATAAATAATCATAACCTATATTACCTCCTTTGCTACTCTATGGTTATATTATAAATAACATTTTTATGTGTGACATCAACCTTAAGTATCAACTTTTTATCAGACATAGAACGTATGATTTACTAAGACTATTTATGTATCATGTTTTAAAAGGAATATATTTTTATAAAGTCGTTGAGAAGTTATTTTTAATTTCAAAAAAATGGCAGAATTAGTAGAGCGGGATAAAACGTTATGTTTAAACATGGGCATAACAAAGTTCCGAAAGGATTTGTTTTTTTAGGATAACTGATTCGTGACACTGTAAATGAATGTTATATACATATGTTGAAATAAAACTACTTATAATGATGACTTACAATACTTATTTGCCCAATTTAACTGTGAAAATCAAACAAGTATTTAATAACTAAAATAACCACACCGAAAGTGACTTTATTGTGTACTGAGACCCAAAGTTAGACTTTGAAAGCTAACTTTACTGGCGCACAGTAATGACACTCAAATCATAAGGTGTGGTTAATCTATTTTTTATGAACGAAGCATTAAACCTCTGTTACTTCAACATCGATATGTTCAATACGGTTGTATGCGCCGTGATCCACAGGACCAACAAAATCATTCATTTTCCAACCGTTTTTAATAGCAGAAGCGACGAAAGCTTTCGCACTAATCACAGCTTCTTTCGGTGACTTACCGTTAGCTAAATATGCAGTTGTTGCCGCAGCAAATGTACAACCAGCACCATGGTTATAACTTTGTTGGAACATGTCTGTAGTTAGTTGATAAAATGTTTGACCATCATAGTATAAGTCATACGATTTATCTTGATCTAAAGCTTTGCCACCTTTAATGATGACATGCTGTGCGCCTTTATCAAAGATAATTGTTGCAGCCTTTTTCATATCTTCAATTGAATTTAATTTACCTAATCCTGATAATTGACCTGCTTCAAATAAGTTTGGTGTCACTACCGTTGCTTTAGGTAGTAAATATTTAATCATCGCCTCAGTATTTCCAGGGTTAAGCACTTCATCTTCGCCTTTACAAACCATGACAGGATCTACTACAAAGTATTGTGCATTAGATGCCTCATAAACTTCTCCAGCACGTTTGATTATCTCCTCAGTACCTAACATACCTGTTTTAATAGCATCAGGTCCGATTGATAAAGCCGTTTCAAGTTGCTTTTCAAATACGTCCATAGGTAATGGTGTGACATCGTGTGACCATGTATCTTTATCCATAGTAACGATGGCAGTTAAAGCGACCATGCCATACGTATCTAATTCTTGGAACGTTTTCAAATCTGCTTGCATACCTGCACCAGCACTTGTGTCAGAACCGGCAATTGTTAAAACTTTCTTTAAAGCCATTGAGCTTCACTCCTACATAATAATATTGTATTCATCATATCATTTTTAACCTAATTGAAAAATATTAAGCATTCAATATTTGATGATTGTTGAAATGAATCATTCATACTATTGTAACTTTTGAAAATGTCATTCACTTTAGATAAGTGTGATATGTTAAAATATGTCCTGAGGTGAGATTGAATGGAATGGTCGCAAATTTTTCATGACATAACAACGAAACATGACTTTAAAGCTATGCATGATTTTTTAGAAAAAGAATATTCGACTGCAATCGTATACCCTGATAGGGAAAATATATATCAAGCGTTTGATTTAACACCGTTTGAAAATATCAAAGTTGTTATATTAGGACAAGACCCGTATCATGGTCCAAACCAAGCACATGGATTAGCATTTTCAGTGCAACCTAACGCAAAATTCCCTCCATCTTTACGTAATATGTATAAAGAATTAGCAGATGATATTGGATGTGTTAGACAAACACCACATTTACAAGATTGGGCAAGAGAAGGCGTCTTGTTATTGAATACAGTTTTAACCGTAAGACAGGGTGAAGCAAATTCTCATCGTGATATTGGTTGGGAAACATTTACTGATGAAATTATTAAAGCAGTGTCTGATTATAAAGAACATGTTGTCTTTATTTTGTGGGGGAAACCTGCACAGCAAAAAATAAAGCTTATCGATACATCTAAACATTGTATTATAAAATCAGTGCATCCTAGTCCACTGTCTGCATATAGAGGATTCTTTGGATCAAAACCGTATTCCAAAGCGAATACCTATTTAGAGTCAGTAGGAAAATCACCAATTAATTGGTGTGAAAGTGAGGCGTAGATGGTGAATAGAGAAACTTTAATAGCACGAATTGAGCAAGAATTAGTACAAGCAGAGCAGGCGCAACATGACCATGACTTTGAAAAACATATGTATGCCATACATATATTAACATCTTTATATGCTTCAACATCAAATACACCACATATTGGTGAACAACAAATGAATCGTCGTATTGCTAACCATAATCAAATGCCACACTCACAAATTACGCAGCCAACACATCAAGTGACAGCTGCTGAAATAGAAGCGATGGGTGGTAAAGTAAATACGCATTCAGCACATCATCATAATAAGTCATATTCACAACCTTCAAACCAACAACAAAGATTAGCGACAGATGATGACATTGGCAATGGTGAATCCATATTTGATTTTTAAAAAGCAACAATGAAACATAATTACTTAATAGCTTGTTAAGTATGTAGGTTAATGATCAAGACGCATATACTTTTATTCGAGGGTTCGGATTTAAACATTTATTAATACTGAATTATATAAGGAGAGGTAGCAATGAAATTATTTATTATTTTAGGTGCATTAAACGCGATGATGGCTGTCGGAACAGGTGCATTTGGTGCGCATGGTTTACAAGGAAAAATAAGTGATCACTATTTATCAGTATGGGAAAAAGCAACGACGTATCAAATGTACCATGGCTTAGCATTATTAATTATAGGTGTAATTAGTGGTACAACTTCAATCAATGTTAACTGGGCTGGCTGGTTAATATTTGCTGGTATTATTTTCTTTAGTGGATCATTATATATTTTAGTATTAACTCAAATTAAAGTTTTAGGTGCGATTACGCCAATTGGTGGCGTATTGTTCATCATTGGATGGATAATGTTAATCATTGCGACATTCAAATTTGCTGGTTAAATTTTAAAATTTTAGATTACCTATGTAACTAAACATTAAATTTTTAATAAAAATAATCAAGAAAAAGAGTTACAAACTCATCTTTTGGGTATAGAATACCTTCGAGGTGAGTTTTTATTTATGGAAAAAAAGAATAAGCAAATAGATAGAGGCGATTTAAAACAAAACCTATCTGAAAAATTTGTATGGGCGATTGCATATGGTTCATGTATCGGATGGGGCGCATTCATCTTACCAGGAGACTGGATTAAGCAGTCAGGTCCGATTGCAGCATCAATTGGTATTGTTATTGGTGCATTATTAATGATATTAATTGCGGTTAGTTATGGCGCATTAGTAGAGAGATTTCCAGTATCAGGGGGCGCGTTTGCCTTTAGTTTCTTAAGTTTCGGCAGATATGTGAGTTTCTTCTCATCATGGTTTTTAACTTTTGGTTATGTCTGTGTCGTTGCTTTAAATGCGACCGCATTCAGTTTACTAGTTAAATTCTTATTGCCAGATGTCTTAAATAATGGGAAACTATACACCATTGCGGGCTGGGACGTTTATATTACGGAAATCATTATTGCGACCGTATTACTACTTGTATTCATGCTAGTAACGATTCGTGGCGCAAGTGTATCTGGATCATTACAATATTATTTCTGTGTGGCGATGGTAATCGTCGTATTATTGATGTTCTTTGGTTCATTCTTTGGTAATAATTTTGCACTTGAAAATTTACAACCGTTAGCTGAACCTAGCAAAGGATGGTTAGTGTCTATTGTGGTTATTGTATCCGTGGCACCATGGGCATATGTTGGATTTGATAATATTCCACAAACAGCAGAAGAGTTTAACTTTGCACCAAACAAGACATTTAAGCTTATCGTGTACAGTTTATTAGCAGCATCATTAACTTATGTTGTCATGATTTTATACACTGGTTGGTTATCAACAAGTCATCAAAGTTTAAATGGACATTTGTGGTTAACAGGTGCTGTTACACAAACAGCATTTGGTTATATTGGATTAGGTGTATTAGCAATTGCAATTATGATGGGTATATTTACTGGTTTAAATGGATTCTTGATGAGTTCAAGTCGCTTGTTATTTTCTATGGGACGTTCAGGTATTATGCCAACAATGTTTAGTAAATTACATAGTAAATACAAAACACCATATGTCGCAATCATATTTTTAGTAAGTGTGTCTTTAATTGCACCTTGGCTAGGAAGAACGGCATTGACTTGGATTGTAGATATGTCATCTACAGGTGTATCCATTGCCTACTTTATTACATGTTTGTCTGCTGCGAAATTATTCAGTTATAACAAACAAAGTAATACGTATGCACCGGTTTACAAAACGTTTGCTATTATCGGCTCATTTGTATCATTCATTTTCTTAGCGTTGTTATTAGTGCCAGGTTCTCCTGCAGCACTGACTGCACCATCTTATATTGCATTACTTGGATGGTTAATCATCGGTTTAATATTCTTTGTGATTCGATATCCTAAATTGAAAAATATGGATAATGATGAATTAAGTCGCTTGATTTTAAATAGAAGTGAAAATGAAGTTGATGATATGATTGAAGAACCTGAAAAAGAAAAAACTAAATAATAAAAGAATCGCACAATATACCTTCTTAATTCGAAGGCGTATTGTGCGATTTTTTGTATTATAAATTGACATTTAAGACGAGATAGTTAAACCATATATATAATTGCTAAGAGTTTGGGCTGAGCCATCTCTAACAATATTTATAATCGTTTAAAAGATTTCACGAACCCAGAAACAATTAATTTGGAAATTTGGTCGGCGAATAATAAACCTAATGCGATGGCTCCTGCAATAAGTGTAACCTCTAGCATGGTATTGATTGCTGTACTGAAATTTAATAATACTAAATTTTTCGTTGCATCGTAAGCTAATCCACCTGGCACTAATGGGATAATACCCGTCACCATAAAAATGATTGCAGGTTCTTTTTGTTTACGTGCCATATAGTGACTTAATAAACCTAGGGCAAGACTGCCGAAGAAACTAGAGTATATAGTGTGCACATTAAAGCCGTTGAAGAATAAGGTGTAAACCATCCATCCACACGTACCAACGAAACCACATGATAGATATAATTTTCTAGGTGCATCAAAAATGACGCAGAAGAACATTGAAGCTAAAAAGCTAAAGATAAAGTTTAAGATCCAAAACATAGTCTGATACTCCTATACTAAAATTAATACGCTACCAACGCCAGCACCGATGCCAAACGCAGTAACCAAGGCTTCTAATGATTTCGTTGTGAACATCAACATGTGCCCACCAAATAAATCTTGTATTGCGTTTGTTATTAATACACCAGGAACAATAGGCATGACTGCCGCAATGATAATAGTTGCCAAGTCACCTGTTGGAATAAGTGTATGTCCAATAACGGCGATAATCCCAATAACTAATGAACCAATGAATTCTGGGATAAACTGTGCGTGTAACTTACGATCTAAAATCTCAGTGACTAGGTATCCTAGACTACCTGCTAATATCGCAGTTAAAACATCAATCAATCTACCACCTTGTAAATATAAGAAACTCATTGCAATCATTGCTGCAGCAAAACCTTTAAAGGGAAGACTGCTGTCACGCTTGGCAACATATATTTTTTCAAGTTGTGTTTTTGCCTCGGTTAAAGAAATTTCATTATTTGTAATTTGACGCGAAATTTTATTAGCTTGAGAAATTTTTATTAAGTTTGTATCTCGAGAGGTAATTCTAAATATTCTAGGAAACGATTCCGAATGTAATGTAAACTGGATGACAGTGTTTGTAACAAAGCTGTTACTTTCACTGTAACCAAGTTTTTTTGCAATACGTGTCATGGTATCTTCTACACGCGTACCTTCCGCACCAGATTCTAAAAGTATGCGAGCAGCAAGCATGACAACATCTTTTATAAGTACCTCTTGTTTGTATTCTTCTGAATTTATGTCCATTTCATCACCATTGTTTATAAGAATTTAATACTCATTATAGTTTATACACTATAAAATAACCACATGAGCTTTTTGATAAGTTGTTATTGATTTTAAAAAACTAATATTTGATACTATTGTAATAATAATCATCGGAATTTTTAGTGGTTAAAATTCTCTTGAAGTATAAAAAGGAAAATTTATTGAAAAAAATTCGACAAAAATATGTTTCAAATATTTCAAATAGGTTAAAATAATATTAGTTAACCATTACAAAAATTGTATAGAGTAGCGACTGTATAATTTCTATTGAGGTTAACGTTTATATGTAGTGATAGTAGTTAAAGTTCTCCCAAGGAATACTACTCGGGTACACTTTGCTATGAGCAAAGTGTACTTTGTTATTGATAATACATTAGCACATATATATAAGTTTAAACATACAGATTTCAACTATTTACCAAAGCACGTCTTATGTATACGGGAATATACTGAAGATAAACGAAAAATTCCAAGCTTAAACCGATAAGCTTGGAATTTTTTATTAATTTATAAACGTACCAATGTATTAAGAAATCGCAAAGAATTGATCGAATTCGTTTGTGTTAATAATATGTCCTACAAAGAAACTACCGAATTCACCGTATCGTGCTGTTGTTTCATCAAAGCGCATTTCGTATACAATTTTTTTGAATTGTAATACGTCATCTGAGAACAATGTTACGCCCCATTCGAAATCATCAAACCCTACAGAACCAGTAATAAATTGTTTGATTTTGCCAGCATATTTTCTACCAATCATACCATGGTCATACATTAATTTTTGGCGTTCTTCCATAGTTAACATGTACCAGTTATAAGTTTCATTACGACGCTTGTTCATTGGATAGAAACAAATATAATCAGAATGTGGTAATTCTGGGTATAATCTTGCTTTGATATGAGGGTTCTCATAAGGATCTTCATCAGATTTACCAGCTAAATAATTGCTCAATTCAATGACTGATACATATGAATATGTAGGGATTAGGAAGTCAGCAATGCGCAATTTGTTAAATTCATTTTCAATATGATTTAAAGACTTCATTTCAGGACGTAAGAACCATAATAACAAATCTGCTTTTTGACCAGTTATATTATAAATAGCTTGATCACCAGATTTTGATGATCTTACAGTTGCTGTATTTTCTAAAAATGATTGAAATTCAGTGACAAGTGCATCGCGTTCGTCCTTTGGAACTAGACGTAATGATGCCCAATCAACTGCATAAAATAAATGTAGACTATACCAACCATCTAATGTTTCGGCTGCTTGACTCATGTTTATCGCTCCTTTTCAAAAATCATCAGTTCTTTATAAATTTTATCATAAAGCAAAGGGATAACGATAAAATTATGATTACAAATTGGTGACGTGGCATTATGAAATAAAATGGCGTATAATTATACCGTGAATGATTAATAAGATTTATATTACAGGAGGACATTATGGCTGACTTATTAAATGTATTAAAAGACAAACTTTCTGGTAAAAACGTTAAAATCGTATTACCTGAAGGAGAGGACGAACGTGTTCTAACAGCTGCAACACAATTACAAGCAACAGATTATGTTACACCAATCGTGTTAGGTGATGAGACTAAGGTTCAATCTTTAGCGCAAAAACTTAATCTTGATATTTCTAATATTGAATTAATTAATCCTGCGACAAGTGAATTGAAAGCTGAATTAGTTCAATCATTTGTTGAACGACGTAAAGGTAAAGCGACTGAAGAACAAGCACAAGAATTATTAAACAATGTGAACTACTTCGGTACAATGCTTGTTTATGCTGGTAAAGCAGATGGTCTAGTTAGTGGTGCAGCACATTCAACAGGCGACACTGTGCGTCCAGCTTTACAAATCATCAAAACGAAACCAGGTGTATCAAGAACATCAGGTATCTTCTTTATGATTAAAGGTGATGAACAATACATCTTTGGTGATTGTGCAATCAATCCAGAACTTGATTCACAAGGACTTGCAGAAATTGCAGTAGAAAGTGCAAAATCAGCATTAAGCTTTGGCATGGATCCAAAAGTTGCAATGTTAAGCTTTTCAACAAAAGGGTCTGCTAAATCAGACGACGTGACAAAAGTTCAAGAAGCTGTCAAATTAGCACAACAAAAAGCTGAAGAAGAAAAATTAGAAGCAATCATTGATGGCGAATTCCAATTTGATGCTGCGATTGTACCAGGTGTTGCTGAGAAAAAAGCGCCAGGTGCTAAATTACAAGGTGATGCAAATGTCTTTGTATTCCCAAGTTTAGAAGCTGGTAATATTGGTTACAAAATTGCACAACGTTTAGGTGGATATGATGCAGTTGGTCCAGTATTACAAGGTTTAAATTCTCCAGTAAATGACTTATCACGTGGCTGCTCAATTGAAGATGTATACAATCTTTCAATTATTACAGCAGCGCAAGCCTTACAATAACGATGGATTTAGCGAGTAAATATTTTAATGGCGTCAACTGGCGATATATCGACCATTCTTCTGGATTAGAGCCTATGCAATCTTTCGCATTCGATGATACATTTTGCGAAAGTGTGGGCAAAGATATATCAGATAATGTTGTGCGTACTTGGATTCATCAACATACTGTTATTCTTGGTATTCATGATTCAAGATTGCCGTTTTTAAAAGATGGCATTGATTATTTAACGAATGAGATTGGTTATAATGCCATTGTTAGAAATTCTGGAGGCCTAGGTGTTGTTCTAGATCAAGGTGTATTAAATATATCGCTGATGTTCAAAGGACAAACAGAAACAACGATTGATGAAGCGTTTACTGTGATGTATCTCTTAATTAGCAAAATGTTCGAAGATGAGAATGTTGATATTGATACGATGGAAATTGAACATTCTTATTGCCCAGGAAAATTTGACTTAAGTATCGATGGTAAGAAATTTGCAGGCATATCGCAACGAAGAGTTAGAGGCGGTATTGCCGTACAAATTTATCTTTGTGTTGAAGGCTCTGGTTCAGAACGTGCATTGATGATGCAAACATTTTATGAACACGCTTTAAAAGGTGAAGTGACTAAATTTAAATATCCTGAAATTGAACCATCTTGTATGGCCTCATTAGAGACATTGCTTAACAAAACGATTACTGTTCAAGATGTAATGTTTTTACTATTATATGCAATCAAAGATCTTGGCGGTGTATTAAATATGACGCCCATTACTCAAGAAGAATGGCAAAGATACGATACGTATTTTGATAAAATGATTGAAAGAAACAAGAAAATGATAGACCAAATGCAATAGTTAAATATTTAACAGCCCCTTTCAAGTTATCGTTTGGGGCTGTTATTTTTGACAGTATCCATAAATAGCATAAATATGTTATTGACCTAATATTTAAATTGAACATCATTAAATTAAAAGTAATGATATGATTGAAATAATAAATTTAATAAGAAAATTTCATGTTTTACGTATTAAATAGATTGAGAATAGGGTATATATCTGTCTCTTTTTTCATATCTTTCTCTCCCCGCCGACGCCCTG
>NZ_JACVZJ010000016.1:0-45002 GCF_017151945.1 Staphylococcus sp. EG-SA-10 | reverse complement strand
TAGGCGCACTTGTCTCCTTTAGTTTGGGTTTGGTCACTTTAAATTATAGAGGCAATTGCGCTTTTTGTGTATTAAAAAAAGCAGGAAGTTTTACCTTCCCACCATAAAAGATGAAGAACCATTTTTTTATGCTATTTTGGATATCATGAGACGATACGATGATGATTTATAAAAATTTATTTGCCAGATACATACTAATCAAAGCTATAAGAATGATTGCACCAACAAATGCTATGAAAGAAAGTACACCTGTTTTTATATTTCTAGCTTTAGTCGTTTGTACTTCACTAGGATCTTTTCCATTCATAAAAGCAACAATTCGATTGTAGTTATCCATTTTATGCACTTTTTTAAAGTCTTCTATTTTCATAGATGCATAATAACCTATTCCATAAATGACCATCACCGTTATACCCCAAGCCCAATTCCAATAAACAATTAAAGGTCCTGTTAAAATTGCAGCTAATGTCATGAAAATAAGCATCACATATGTCCATAAGTTAAGACTTCGTTGCGCTTTAATATCAGGTACAAATGGAATGGTCCCTTTTACTAAATCATCTAAAGTTACATTGAACAATTCGCACATCATTAATAAGTTATGTATGTCTGGTAAGCTTTTGTCATTTTCCCAATTAGAAATACTCTGCCTAGATACATATAACTTTTCAGCAAGATATTCTTGTGAATAACCATCTCGTTCCCTATATTTTTTAATTTGTTTACTCAGATTCAATTACATACGCCTCCATTCAATTAGTACAATCATTACAATCAGACTATCAGATAAAGTTAAATCAAGTCACCTGTATGATTGACTAAATGTTTTGACATACGACAACACAAGGGTTCGAAGACTCCCTTAAGACAGACCTGTATGATTACGCGCTTGTAATTTTCTCAATGCCAACTTGAATTTCATTTATTAATGATACAACTTTTCCATGCTATTCAATGCTTGCGAAGTTAGTCCTATTTAAGAGATTACGTTCACACTATTTACTATTCGATTTTCCAGCTTTCCAACTATGCTTTTCTAATCTTTTTTGTGCTATAAATTCTACCGCTTCAAAAATACATACTGCACTGATGAACCAGCTTAGGAAACCAACAATAATGCTAATCAACCACATGTGCGTCATATGTAACATCATCCATGTAACTAAAATACAAACTAATACCCCTGTCATACCAAACACTGCGCCACGACTTACATGCACAGCGACTTTATCACCATATTGCATACCTGTAATAAACATAGACACTAAAAATACTGCCGGAAACGTTGCAAATATACCGCCAAATTCTTTCCAAGGTAGTGTTACAGATACAATATAACTTAATAATACTGCAAATCCCCCCACAAAAAATTTCATTAATGTTAATTTCATGATGTTCTGCCTCCAATAATTTATTACTTAATAACTGAATACAACTAATTATCACGCATTTTCCAAACTATAAATGTCTAATACTGAATATTGCGAGGGAAATAACAAACCAACAAACAACTGTGAATATTGCGCCTTTCCGATAACCTTTATGCTTAATGTAGAGAGATGCCAAAAATACAGTTAATATACAAGACAGAATACCGACAATTGCTCCAGTACTAAGATTCATCGACATCTCCACTAATTGCGTACCACGATGATCCAAAGCTAATGCGATAATAGCCGCAAGAAAGACTGCCGGCATAGTAGCTATAATGCCTCCTAACTTACCGCCTACCTTATCAGCAATAATTGAAGCTAATGCAACAGCGATACCACCAATGACAAAATGAAGAATTGCACTTCCAATTGAAAACATCTTCAACGTACCTTTCTATAATTAATTCAATACAAAACGTATCATTCACACAAAGTGTAAAACTTAAATTTTCTACTGTAAAGGCAACTCAAGCGATGTTCATAAAGCTTTCATGATACTTTCATAAACTAGCAATAAAGGTTTCAAATAAAGGTATATCCAGCTCAAATTAGGGAGTGGGACAGAAATGATATTTTCGCAAAATTTATTTCGTCGTCCCACCCCAACTCGCATTGCCTGTAGAATTTCTTTTCGAAATTCTCTGTGTTGGGGCCCCTGACTAGAATTGAAAAAAGCTTGTTACAAGCGCATTTTCGTTCAGTCAACTACTGCCAATATAACTTCGTAGAGCATAGAACATTGATTTATGTACCAGCCTGATCAACATATAAATATAAATTTTTATGTTTCACGTAAAACAAAAAAAGACAAAGCTGTTATGATCTTAGCTTTGTCTTTTATGTGTTAGTCATCATGTATACGACATCCTACTACTAACGTTTATATATTCGAATTTTTATTTCATAATAATCTTCATGATCTTTGTCTTTATGCTCAACATGTAATCCTGTTTGTTGAATCGCTTGGATACTTTTGCCTACCTCATCTCGTGCTTGAGTGACATCTTGTGCAAAGCGAAGGTTTTGTGCTTTGACTTTTTCGGGCCCCGTTTTTTGGCGTACTCTATCTTCAGTCTGTTTCACATTTAGTTTTTGTGCAATGACTTGCTCAATCAACGCTTCTTGTTCGCTATCAGACAATGATAATACCGCTCTCGCATGGCGTTCAGTAATTTTACCTTCTCTTAAGCGAAGTAGTACTTTCGGCGCCAACTTCAATAAACGCAACTTATTTGCAATAAAGCTTTGACTTTTACCTAAACTTTTTGCCAATTCACTTTGCGTTGTATCACCAATTTCCAATAATTTCTTATAGGCTTCCGCTTCTTCAACAACAGACAAATTTTCTCTTTGAATATTCTCAATTAATGCCACAACAGCCGTCTCTTCATCATCCATATCACGAATAATAACGTCTGCTTGAGGTAAATTTAGTGATTGTATTGCTCTAAATCGGCGCTCTCCAGCAATAATTTCAAACATATCTTCTTCAATCGGTCTTACAACAATAGGCTGTAATAAACCATGTTCATGTATTGATTCAGCAAGTTCTTTAATTTTATTTGGTTCAAACACCTGTCTTGGTTGATAACGGTTGGGAACGATACGTTCAATTTGAATGGATTCAACATTACTATTGCGATCTTCTTCAATATGTCCAATGATGTCATCTTTGTTTTTCAAACCAAATAATTTTGAAAAAGGTTTTTTCATTATCCATTCGCTCCTTTTATGTTAGTTGTAAAGGATTATGCATTATTTTTCAAGTAAAGGAGTCTTATTAGGCGTCCCTGGTTTTCTTGGATACTTTTTCGGCGTCTGTCTTTTTTTATCAATAATGAACATCTGGCGCTCTCCAGCATCTTCTGGCAATTCAAAGGTATGTGTTTCTGTAACGTTACCACCTAACACACTAATTGCAAATTTTGCTTCTTCTAATTCTTCTTCACCTTTTGAAGATTTTAATGCAACAAACTGTCCACCTTTTTTAACTAGCGGTAAACACAATTCACTCAACACGGATAATCTAGCTACTGCTCTTGCAGTAACAACATCATAAGACTCCCTGTAGACACCCTTACCAAATGTTTCTGCTCTATCGTGTATAAAGCTGACATCCTGTAATTGTAATTCTGACGCTAAATGGTTTAAAAATTGAATACGCTTATTTAATGAATCAACAATCGTCACTTTTAACTGCGGAAACATTATTTTTAACGGAATACTTGGAAAACCAGCTCCAGCGCCTACATCACATATACTTATAGGCTGATTAAAATCAAAATAAAAACTAGGTGCAATGGAATCATAAAAATGTTTCAAATATACATCGTGTTCATCTGTAATACTTGTCAAATTCATCTTTTCATTCCATTCAACAAGTAAACGATAATATGTTTGAAACTGATGTTTTTGAGTCTCATTTAATTCAATATTATGTTCTTTTAATTGTTCTGCTAACCATTCTACAGTCATTAGTCACTCACCCTTTGGAGTTTACCTTGTTCTAAGTAAATCAATAATATAGATATGTCTGCTGGATTTACCCCTGATATTCTAGAAGCTTGTGCAATATTTAAAGGTTTTACTTCTGATAATTTTTCTCGCGCTTCAGTCGCCAAACTATCAATCTTACTATAATCTAAGTCTTCTGGAATTTTCTTTTCTTCCATACGCTTAACTTTCTCAACTTGTTGTAGTGATTTATTGATATAACCTTCATATTTTGTTTGTATTTCTACTTGTTCTTCAACATCTGCATTCAATTGATGTTTTTCTTCTAAAATTTCTAAAATTATATCGTAAGTCATTTCAGGTCTGCGTAATAAATCGATAGCTAAAATACCATCTTTTAAGCGAGAACCACCATGTTGTTCAATAATCGCTTGCGTATGTTCGTTTGGTTTAATACGAATATCTGATAAACGCTTAATTTCCGCATCAATTTGCTGACGTTTTTCATTAAAACGTGCATATCGTTCTTCAGAAATCATACCAAGTTCATATCCCATATCCGTCAATCTCAAATCAGCATTATCATGACGTAGTAACAAACGATATTCTGCACGTGATGTTAGTAAACGATAAGGTTCATTAGTACCTTTAGTTACAAGATCATCGATTAATACACCAATATATGCATCTGAACGACTTAATATCTTTTCGCCTGTGTTTAACACTTTACCTGCAGCGTTAATACCTGCCATCAATCCTTGTCCTGCTGCTTCTTCATAACCAGATGTACCATTAATTTGACCTGCAGTGTATAGGTTTTTAATCATTTTCGTTTCAAGTGTAGGCCATAACTGCGTTGGCACAATGGCATCATATTCAATTGCGTAGCCAGCACGCATCATATCTGCTTTTTCAAGACCTGGTATCGTCTCTAACATTTGACGTTGCACATGCTCAGGAAGACTTGTAGACAATCCTTGCACATATACTTCATTTGTATTACGACCTTCAGGCTCTAAGAAAAGTTGATGTCGCGGCTTATCATTAAATCGAACAAATTTATCTTCAATTGAAGGGCAATAACGTGGCCCGGTTCCTTTAATCATCCCTGAATACATTGCAGATAGATGTAAATTATCATCGATAACTTTGTGTGTTTCAGCATTAGTATACGTTAGCCAACATGGCAATTGATCTAATATATATTCTGTTGTTTCAAAGCTGAATGCACGACCTACATCGTCACCTGGTTGTATTTCAGTCTTCGAATAGTCAATTGTTTTTGAATTTACACGCGGTGGTGTACCTGTTTTAAAACGAACAATATCAAAACCAAGTTCTCTTAAATTGTCTGATAATGTGATTGATGGTAATTGGTGATTTGGTCCACTTGAATACTTCATATTACCTAAAATGATTTCACCACGTAAAAATGTTCCCGTTGTAATAATTACTGCTTTAGATAAATACTCTGTACCAATATTTGTACGTACACCTTTAACTTCATTATCTTCTATAATAAGTTCGTCTACCATACCTTGCATTATATGCAAATTTTCTTCATCTTCAATCACGCGTTTCATTTCTTGTTGATAAAGTACTTTATCTGCTTGCGCTCTTAGTGCTCTTACAGCAGGTCCTTTACCAGTATTTAACATTCTCATTTGAATGTGTGTTTTATCGATTGTTTTTGCCATTTGTCCACCTAAAGCATCAATTTCACGAACAACGATACCTTTAGCTGGTCCTCCTACAGATGGGTTACATGGCATAAATGCAATATTATCTAAATTTATTGTTAGCATTAATGTTTTAGCACCACGTCTTGCAGATGCTAAACCTGCTTCTACACCTGCATGTCCCGCACCTATAACGATTACATCATATTCTTGAGCCACAATATAAACCTCCTTATTTGATATCTTACTAGCCTTCTTTAGACGGTATTCCGTCTAATTCAATTACTATTTACCTAAGCAGAATTGACTGAATAACTGATCGATGAGTTCATCACTTGCAGTCTCACCAATAATTTCTCCTAATATTTCCCAAGTTCTAGTTAAATCAATTTGTACCATATCCATAGGCACACCAGATTCTGCTGCATCAATCGCATCTTGTATCGTTTGTCTTGCTTGTTTTAATAAAGAAATATGTCTTGAATTAGAAACATAAGTCATATCTTGATTTTGTACTTCTCCACCAAAGAACAAATCTCGAATTTGTATTTCTAATTCATCAATACCTTCTTGTTTTAACATTGAAGTTTGAATTAATGGCGTATTGCCTATCATATCTTTAACTTCATTAATATCTATATTTTGCTCTAAATCCATTTTATTAACAATTACGATTACATCTTCATTTTTAACCACTTCATATAATGTGTAATCTTCTTGAGTCAATGCTTCGTTATTGTTTAATACAAATAAAATTAAGTCTGCTTGGCTAAGAGCCTTTCTAGAGCGTTCAACACCAATCTTCTCTACTATATCTTCTGTCTCACGTATACCAGCAGTATCAACTAATCTTAATGGCACGCCACGAACATTGACGTACTCTTCTAAGACATCTCTAGTCGTACCTGCTACCTCAGTTACAATCGCTTTATTATCTTGTATTAAACTATTTAACATCGATGATTTACCTACGTTTGGTTTACCAACAATAACTGTAGATAAACCTTCACGCATAATTTTACCCTGCGCACCGGTATCTAATAAACGATTAATTTCCTGTTTGATTTCTTTAGACTGCTCTAAAAGAAATTCAGTAGTCGCATCTTCAACATCATCGTATTCAGGATAATCAATATTCACTTCCACTTGAGCGAGTATCTCTAATATAGATTGACGTTGTTTTTTGATTAAGTCACTTAGACGACCTTCAATTTGATTCATCGCAACTTTAGAAGCTCTATCTGTTTTCGAGCGAATAAAGTCCATAACTGCTTCAGCTTGAGATAAATCAATACGACCATTTAAAAAGGCACGTTTTGTAAATTCACCTGGCTCAGCCATTCTAGCGCCATATGTCATAGTAAGTTCCAGCACTCTATTAATAGTTAAAATACCACCATGACAATTAATTTCTATAATATCTTCGCGTGTAAATGTTTTTGGCGCTCTTAACACAGACACCATAACTTCTTCAACCACTTCTTTAGACTCTGGATCAATAATATGACCGTAATTAATCGTATGTGATGGAACATCATTTAAAAGATGTTTTCCTTTATATAATTTGTCAGCAATTTCAACGGCTTGCGGTCCAGACAATCGAACAATTCCAATTGCCCCTTCACCCATTGGTGTTGAAATACTCGTAATTGTATCTAAATCCATATTGCTACTCGCCTCCTTCAACGATGTGAATACATTTTAAAGTAAGTTGTTATATCCCTGAGGTTAGTCTTACGTTTGTCTGAGGTAAGACTTCGGGATGTGTTGAGTGGTTAATGTTTTACTCCCTTTCCCCTACCCTATCCTTACTTAATCTTTTTATTAAAAACTTTGGCAATTTTAAGTACGTGCTCAAGACTATTCTGTATTTGTAAAGTCGTCATATCTTTAGCTGGCTGTCTTGCTATTACAATAATATCTTTGGCCAATATATGCGACTTATGTACTTTGAAATTTTCACGTATTGCTCTTTTAATCTTGTTTCTTAACACTGCATTACCTAGTTTTTTAGAAACACTAATACCTAAGCGAAAATGGTCTATTTCTTTATTATTACAAGTGTATACAACAAATTGTCTGTTGGCTACAGAATGACCTTTTTTATATATTCTCTGAAAATCTGCATTCTTTTTAATTCGGTAAGCTTTTTCCAATAACATCACTCGCTTATTTATCGTTTTTATTTGAAGCTATATTTAAACTTCTATTGAGCTTATAACATAAATTTCTATTTATTCTTAATTTAAACGAAAAAAAAGATCACTGATGAGTCAGTGATCTTATGCAGATAAAACTTTACGGCCTTTACGACGACGGCGCGCTAAAACTTTACGGCCATTTTTTGTGCTCATGCGTTTTCTGAAACCATGAACTTTACTATGTTTACGTTTATTTGGTTGATAAGTACGTTTTACCATGCAAAACACCTCCATCTTTATACAGTTATCTAATATACCAGATTATGCAGACTCTGATCACTTTAATAGATAAGATTTTGCGTTTCTTAGATTAAAATTCTCGTATTAGCTCATTGATTATCTAGTCATAATTCAAGCAACTACTACAATATAACAAAATCCTTTTTATAACGCAAGTTCATTTTATACTACTGCTCAATTTTTTTACTTTTATCGATTAAAGATAGAAATACACGATGCGAGCAATCAAATTTCATAACATCACCATGAGTTTGGTCCGAAGCATGAGTGTTTACAATGTTTGAATACCTTATACAGTTCTTATACATACTTTATAAATTATTTCCCAAGCTGTTTTGATACACACACTAACAGATACTCTATAGAAGGAAAAGTTATCCACTTATGCACATTTATAGTTTTCAGAATTGTGGATAATTAGAAATTACACACAAAGTTATACTATTTTTAGCAACATATTCACAGGTATTTGACATATAGAGAACTGAAAAAGTATAATTGTGTGGATAAGTCGTCCAACTCATGATTTTATAAGGATTTATTTATTGATATTTACATAAAAATACTGTGCATAACTAATAAGCAGGATAAAGTTATCCACCGATTGTTATTAACTTGTGGATAATTATTAACATGGTGTGTTTAGAAGTTATCCACGGCTGTTATTTTTGTGTATAACTTAAAAATTTAAGAAAGATGGAGTAAATTTATGTCGGAAAAAGAAATTTGGGAAAAAGTGCTTGAAATTGCTCAAGAAAAATTATCAGCTGTAAGTTACTCAACTTTCCTAAAAGATACTGAGCTTTACACGATCAAAGATGGTGAAGCTATCGTATTATCGAGTATTCCTTTTAATGCAAATTGGTTAAATCAACAATATGCTGAAATTATCCAAGCAATCTTATTTGATGTTGTAGGCTATGAAGTAAAACCTCACTTTATTACTACTGAAGAATTAGCAAATTATAGTAATTATGAAACTGCTACTCCAAAAGAAACAACAAAACCTTCTACTGAAACAACTGAGGATAATCATGTGCTTGGTAGAGAGCAATTCAATGCCCATAACACATTTGACACTTTTGTAATCGGACCTGGTAACCGCTTTCCACATGCAGCGAGTTTAGCTGTGGCCGAAGCACCAGCCAAAGCGTACAATCCATTATTTATCTATGGAGGTGTTGGTTTAGGAAAAACCCATTTAATGCATGCCATTGGTCATCATGTTTTAGATAATAATCCAAATGCCAAAGTGATTTACACATCAAGTGAAAAATTCACAAATGAATTTATTAAATCAATTCGTGATAACGAAGGTGAAGCTTTCAGAGAAAGATATCGTAATATCGACGTCTTATTAATCGATGATATTCAGTTCATACAAAATAAAGTACAAACACAAGAAGAATTTTTCTATACTTTTAATGAATTGCATCAGAATAACAAGCAAATAGTTATTTCGAGTGATCGACCGCCAAAGGAAATTGCACAATTAGAAGATCGATTACGTTCACGCTTTGAATGGGGGCTAATTGTTGATATTACGCCACCAGATTATGAAACTCGAATGGCAATTTTGCAGAAGAAAATTGAAGAAGAAAAATTAGATATTCCACCAGAAGCTTTAAATTATATAGCAAATCAAATTCAATCTAATATTCGTGAATTAGAAGGTGCATTAACGCGTTTACTTGCATATTCACAATTATTAGGAAAACCAATTACAACTGAATTAACTGCTGAAGCTTTAAAAGATATCATTCAAGCACCAAAATCTAAAAAGATTACCATCCAAGATATTCAAAAAATTGTAGGCCAGTATTATAATGTTAGAATTGAAGATTTCAGTGCAAAAAAACGTACAAAGTCAATTGCATATCCGCGTCAAATAGCTATGTACTTGTCTAGAGAGCTTACAGATTTCTCATTACCTAAAATTGGTGAAGAATTTGGTGGGCGTGATCATACGACCGTCATTCATGCTCATGAAAAAATATCTAAAGATTTAAAAGAAGATCCTATTTTTAAACAAGAAGTAGAGAATCTTGAAAAAGAAATAAGAAATGTATAAGTAGGAAACTTTGGGAAATGTAATCTGTTATATAACAGCACTAATAATAACAATCATTTTTTACATTTCTATATGATAATGTGGCAAGATGAGCAAAACTCATTTTGTGGATAATGTTTAAAAGTCATACACACCATACACAAGTTATCAACATGTGTATAACTTCGCCAAATCTATGTTTTTAAGACTTATCCACCAATCCACAGCACCTACTACTATTACTAAGAACTTAAAACCTATATAATTATATATAAACGACTGGAAGGAGTTTTAATTAATGATGGAATTCACTATTAAAAGAGATTATTTTATTACACAATTAAATGACACATTAAAAGCTATTTCACCAAGAACAACATTACCTATATTAACTGGTATCAAAATCGATGCAAAAGAACATGAAGTTATATTAACTGGTTCAGACTCTGAAATTTCAATAGAAATCACTATTCCTAAAACTGTAGATGGCGAAGATATTGTCAATATTTCAGAAACAGGCTCAGTAGTACTTCCTGGACGATTCTTTGTTGATATTATAAAAAAATTACCTGGTAAAGATGTTAAATTATCTACAAATGAACAATTCCAGACATTAATTACATCAGGTCATTCTGAATTTAATTTAAGTGGCTTAGATCCAGATCAATATCCTTTATTACCTCAAGTTTCTAGAGATGACGCAATTCAATTGTCGGTAAAAGTGCTTAAAAACGTAATTGCACAAACGAATTTTGCAGTGTCCACCTCAGAAACACGCCCAGTACTAACTGGTGTGAACTGGCTTATACAAGAAAATGAATTAATATGCACAGCAACTGACTCACACCGCTTGGCTGTAAGAAAGTTGCAGTTAGAAGATGTTTCTGAAAACAAAAATGTCATCATTCCAGGTAAGGCTTTAGCTGAATTAAATAAAATTATGTCTGACAATGAAGAAGACATTGATATCTTCTTTGCTTCAAACCAAGTTTTATTTAAAGTTGGAAATGTGAACTTTATTTCTCGATTATTAGAAGGACATTATCCTGATACAACACGTTTATTCCCTGAAAACTATGAAATTAAATTAAGTATAGACAATGGGGAGTTTTATCATGCGATTGATCGTGCATCTTTATTAGCACGTGAAGGTGGTAATAACGTTATTAAATTAAGTACAGGTGATGACGTTGTTGAATTATCTTCTACATCACCAGAAATTGGTACTGTAAAAGAAGAAGTTGATGCAAACGATGTTGAAGGTGGTAGCCTGAAAATTTCATTCAACTCTAAATATATGATGGATGCTTTAAAAGCAATCGATAATGATGAGGTTGAAGTTGAATTCTTCGGTACAATGAAACCATTTATTCTAAAACCAAAAGGTGACGACTCGGTAACGCAATTAATTTTACCAATCAGAACTTACTAAAAATAAATATAAATAAAGGATGACGTGATTAATTAAAACGTCATCCTTTATTTTTTGGCAAAAATAGTTCTAGATTCGTATGTAAAATAAATTTGACAGCATTTTAAACAGCAAATAAAAGACGCCAATTAAATTTATGACAAATGTATCCAAAATTTAATAAGTGTGCTTATATGCCCTTTAAATTTAAAATTTTAATAGTTAGTAACAAGTTGAATATAAAAGTTAAACGCCGTTAAATAGCGTTAAAAAATTGAAAATGACAGTATTGCCAAAAAATAAGAATTAATTATTTATATGTAAACGGTTTCTACCTCTATTTTAAATGAAATTTGTGACAAAAAAAGGTATAATATATTAATGACATACAAAGAAATGGAGTGATTATTTTGGTTCAAGAAGTTGTAGTAGAAGGAGACATTAATTTAGGTCAATTTCTAAAGACAGAAGGGATTATTGAATCTGGTGGTCAAGCAAAATGGTTCTTGCAAGACGTTGAAGTATTAATTAATGGAGTGCGTGAAACACGTCGCGGTAAAAAGTTAGAACATCAAGATCGTATAGATATCCCAGAATTACCTGAAGATGCTGGTTCTTTCTTAATCATTCATCAAGGTGAACAATGAAGTTAAATACACTCCAATTAGAAAATTATCGTAACTATGATGAGGTTACGTTGAAATGTCATCCTGACGTGAATATCCTCATTGGAGAAAATGCACAAGGAAAGACAAATTTACTTGAATCAATTTATACCTTAGCTTTAGCAAAAAGTCATAGAACGAGTAATGATAAGGAACTCATACGTTTTAATGCTGATTATGCTAAAATAGAAGGTGAGCTTAGTTATAGACACGGCACGATGCCATTAACAATGTTTATAACTAAAAAAGGTAAACAAGTCAAAGTGAATCATTTAGAGCAAAGTCGTCTAACTCAATATATTGGACACCTCAATGTGGTTCTATTTGCGCCAGAAGATTTGAATATTGTAAAAGGCTCTCCTCAAATAAGACGACGCTTTATAGATATGGAGTTGGGCCAAATTTCTGCTGTTTACTTAAATGATTTAGCTCAATACCAACGTATTTTAAAGCAAAAGAATAATTACTTAAAGCAGTTACAATTAGGCCAAAAAAAGGACTTAACAATGTTGGAAGTATTAAATCAGCAGTTTGCTGAATATGCAATGAAAGTAACTGATAAACGTGCACATTTTATTCAAGAGCTAGAGTCGTTAGCTAAACCGATTCATGCTGGTATCACAAATGATAAAGAAGCGTTGTCGCTGAATTATTTACCTAGTCTTAAATTTGATTATGCTCAAAATGAAGCGGCACGACTTGAAGAAATTATGTCTATTCTTAGCGATAATATGCAAAGAGAAAAAGAACGAGGCATTAGCTTATTCGGACCACATCGAGATGATATAAGTTTTGATGTGAATGGCATGGATGCTCAAACATATGGTTCTCAAGGACAGCAACGTACAACGGCTTTGTCCATTAAATTAGCTGAAATTGAGTTAATGAATATCGAAGTTGGGGAATATCCCATCTTATTATTAGACGATGTACTCAGTGAATTAGATGATTCGCGTCAAACGCATTTATTAAGTACGATTCAGCATAAAGTACAAACATTTGTCACTACGACATCTGTAGATGGTATTGATCATGAAATCATGAATAACGCTAAATTGTATCGTATTAATCAAGGTGAAATTATAAAGTAACAGAAAGCGATGGTGACTGCATTGTCAGATGTAAACAACACGGATAATTATGGTGCTGGGCAAATACAAGTATTAGAAGGTTTAGAAGCAGTACGTAAAAGACCAGGTATGTATATAGGATCGACTTCAGAGAGAGGTTTGCACCATTTAGTGTGGGAAATTGTCGATAATAGTATCGATGAAGCATTAGCTGGTTATGCAAATCAAATTGAAGTTGTTATTGAAAAAGATAACTGGATTAAAGTAACGGATAACGGACGTGGTATCCCAGTTGATATTCAAGAAAAAATGGGACGTCCAGCTGTCGAAGTTATTTTAACTGTTTTACATGCTGGTGGTAAATTCGGCGGTGGCGGATACAAAGTATCTGGTGGTTTACATGGTGTTGGTTCATCAGTTGTAAACGCATTGTCACAAGACTTAGAAGTATATGTACACAGAAATGAGACTATATATCATCAAGCATATAAAAAAGGTGTACCTCAATTTGACTTAAAAGAAGTTGGCACAACTGATAAGACAGGTACTGTCATTCGTTTTAAAGCAGATGGAGAAATCTTCACAGAGACAACTGTATACAACTATGAAACATTACAGCAACGTATTAGAGAGCTTGCTTTCTTAAACAAAGGAATTCAAATCACATTAAGAGATGAACGTGATGAAGAAAACGTTAGAGAAGACTCCTATCACTATGAGGGCGGTATTAAATCTTATGTTGAGTTATTGAACGAAAATAAAGAACCTATTCATGATGAGCCAATTTATATTCATCAATCTAAAGATGATATTGAAGTAGAAATTGCGATTCAATATAACTCAGGATATGCCACAAATCTTTTAACTTACGCAAATAACATTCATACGTACGAAGGTGGTACGCATGAAGACGGATTTAAACGTGCATTAACGCGTGTCTTAAATAGTTATGGTTTAAGTAGCAAGATTATGAAAGAAGAAAAAGATAGACTTTCTGGTGAAGATACACGTGAAGGTATGACAGCAATTATATCTATCAAACATGGTGATCCTCAATTCGAAGGTCAAACGAAGACAAAATTAGGTAATTCTGAAGTGCGTCAAGTTGTAGATAAATTATTCTCAGAGCACTTTGAACGATTTTTATATGAAAATCCACAAGTCGCACGTACAGTGGTTGAAAAAGGTATTATGGCGGCACGTGCACGTGTTGCTGCGAAAAAAGCGCGTGAAGTAACACGTCGTAAATCAGCGTTAGATGTAGCAAGTCTACCAGGTAAATTAGCCGATTGCTCTAGTAAAAGTCCTGAAGAATGTGAGATATTCTTAGTCGAAGGGGACTCTGCCGGGGGGTCTACAAAATCTGGTCGTGACTCTAGAACACAGGCGATTTTACCATTACGAGGTAAGATATTAAATGTTGAAAAAGCACGATTAGATAGAATTTTGAATAACAATGAAATTCGTCAAATGATCACAGCATTTGGTACAGGAATTGGTGGCGACTTTGATCTAGCGAAAGCAAGATATCACAAAATCGTCATTATGACTGATGCCGATGTGGATGGAGCGCATATTAGAACATTGTTATTAACATTCTTCTATCGATTTATGAGACCGTTAATTGAAGCAGGCTATGTGTATATTGCACAGCCACCGTTGTATAAACTGACACAAGGTAAACAAAAGTATTATGTATACAATGATAGGGAACTTGATAAACTTAAATCTGAATTGAATCCAACACCAAAATGGTCTATTGCACGATACAAAGGTCTTGGAGAAATGAATGCAGATCAATTATGGGAAACAACAATGAACCCTGAGCACCGTGCTCTTTTACAAGTAAAACTTGAAGATGCGATTGAAGCGGACCAAACATTTGAAATGTTAATGGGTGACGTTGTAGAAAACCGTAGACAATTTATAGAAGATAATGCAGTTTATGCAAACTTAGACTTCTAAGCGCTGTGAACTGAACTTTTGAAGGAGGAACTCTTGATGGCTGAATTACCTCAATCAAGAATAAATGAACGAAATATTACCAGTGAAATGCGTGAATCATTTTTAGATTATGCGATGAGTGTTATCGTTGCTCGTGCATTGCCAGATGTTCGTGACGGTTTAAAACCAGTACATCGTCGTATACTATATGGATTAAATGAACAAGGTATGACACCGGATAAATCATATAAAAAATCAGCACGTATCGTTGGTGACGTAATGGGTAAATATCACCCTCATGGTGACTCATCTATTTATGAAGCAATGGTACGTATGGCTCAAGATTTCAGTTATCGTTATCCGCTTGTTGATGGCCAAGGTAACTTTGGTTCAATGGATGGAGATGGCGCAGCAGCAATGCGTTATACTGAAGCGCGTATGACTAAAATCACACTTGAACTGTTACGTGATATTAATAAAGATACAATAGATTTTATCGATAACTATGATGGTAATGAAAGAGAGCCGTCAGTCTTACCTGCTCGATTCCCTAACTTATTAGCCAATGGTGCATCAGGTATCGCGGTAGGTATGGCAACGAATATTCCACCACATAACTTAACAGAATTAATCAATGGTGTACTTAGCTTAAGTAAGAACCCTGATATTTCAATTGCTGAGTTAATGGAAGATATTGAAGGTCCTGATTTCCCAACTGCTGGACTTATTTTAGGTAAGAGTGGTATTAGACGTGCATATGAAACAGGTCGTGGTTCAATTCAAATGCGTTCTCGTGCAGTTATTGAAGAACGTGGAGGCGGACGTCAACGTATTGTTGTCACTGAAATTCCTTTCCAAGTGAATAAGGCTCGTATGATTGAAAAAATTGCAGAGCTCGTTCGTGACAAGAAAATTGACGGTATCACTGATTTACGTGATGAAACAAGTTTACGTACTGGTGTGCGTGTCGTTATTGATGTGCGTAAGGATGCAAATGCTAGTGTCATTTTAAATAACTTATACAAACAAACACCTCTTCAAACATCATTTGGTGTGAATATGATTGCACTTGTAAATGGTAGACCGAAGCTTATTAATTTAAAAGAAGCTTTGGTACATTATTTAGAGCATCAAAAGACAGTTGTTAGAAGACGTACGCAATATAACTTACGTAAAGCTAAAGATCGTGCCCATATTTTAGAAGGGTTACGTATCGCACTTGACCATATCGATGAAATTATTTCAACGATTCGTGAGTCAGATACAGATAAAGTTGCAATGGAAAGCTTGCAACAACGCTTCAAACTTTCTGAAAAACAAGCTCAAGCTATTTTAGACATGCGTTTAAGACGTCTAACAGGTTTAGAGAGAGACAAAATTGAAGCTGAATATAATGAGTTATTAAATTATATTAGTGAATTAGAAGCAATCTTAGCTGATGAAGAAGTGTTATTACAGTTAGTTAGAGATGAATTGACTGAAATTAGAGATCGTTTCGGTGATGAGCGTCGTACAGAAATTCAATTAGGTGGATTTGAAGACTTAGAGGACGAAGACTTAATTCCAGAAGAACAAATTGTAATTACTTTGAGCCATAATAACTACATTAAACGTTTGCCGGTATCTACATATCGTGCTCAAAACCGTGGTGGTCGTGGTGTTCAAGGTATGAATACATTGGAAGAAGATTTTGTCAGTCAATTGGTAACTTTAAGTACACATGACCATGTATTGTTCTTTACTAACAAAGGTCGTGTATACAAACTAAAAGGTTATGAAGTGCCTGAGTTATCAAGACAGTCTAAAGGTATTCCTGTAGTGAATGCTATTGAACTTGGAAATGATGAAGTCATTAGTACAATGATTGCTGTTAAAGACCTTGAAAGTGAAGACAACTTCTTAGTGTTTGCAACTAAACGTGGTGTTGTTAAACGTTCAGCATTAAGTAACTTCTCAAGAATAAATAGAAATGGTAAGATTGCGATTTCGTTCAGAGAAGATGATGAGTTAATTGCAGTTCGTTTAACAAGTGGTCAAGAAGATATCTTGATTGGTACATCACATGCATCATTAATTCGATTCCCTGAATCAACATTACGTCCTTTAGGCCGTACAGCAACGGGTGTGAAAGGTATTACACTTCGTGAAGGTGACGAAGTTGTAGGGCTTGATGTAGCTCATGCAAACAGTGTTGATGAAGTATTAGTAGTTACTGAAAATGGTTATGGTAAACGTACGCCAGTTAATGACTATCGTTTATCAAATCGTGGTGGTAAAGGTATTAAAACAGCTACGATTACTGAGCGTAATGGTAATGTTGTATGTATCACTACAGTAACTGGTGAAGAAGATTTAATGATTGTTACTAATGCCGGTGTCATTATTCGACTAGATGTTGCAGATATTTCTCAAAATGGTCGTGCAGCACAAGGTGTTCGCTTAATTCGCTTAGGCGAAGATCAATTTGTTTCAACGGTTGCTAAAGTAAAAGAGGATGCAGATGAAGTAAATGAAGATGAACAATCTACTGTATCTGAAGATGGTACTGAACAACAACGTGAAGCGGTTGTAAATGATGAAACACCAGGAAATGCAATTCATACTGAAGTGATTGATTCAGAAGAAAATGATGAAGATGGACGTATTGAAGTTAGACAAGATTTCATGGATCGTGTTGAAGAAGATATACAACAATCATCAAATGAAGATGAAGAATAATAAAAAAATAAGACTTCCCTATATGTAGGGGAGTCTTATTTTTATGCTAGAAAGTAATGCTGTACTATATTCAATGATTAGTAATGACTAACTTTCTAATTGTTTCATTGCATAAGGTATTTCATTGATAAGTCTTGATGGTGGCACCACATACATATCTTTTGCAAGATTTTCGCCAATAAAACTATGTGTATATGTGGCACTCATAACCGCTTCTTTTAAGTTATCAAATTGACCAACAAAACTTGTAATCATACCAGCAAGTGTATCGCCCATACCACCAGTCGCCATTGCTGGGCTACCGATTGTTAATTTAAAGTCTTCATCTTTAAAGAAAATTTCAGTACCATGTTTTTTAAGTACAACAGTTGCACCTAAACGATCAACTGCTTCACGATTACGCTCATATGTCTGTTCCTCAATAGGAATACCACTTAATCGCTCCCATTCTTTGAGATGCGGAGTAAAAATCACGCGACATGTAGGTAATTGTGGTTTCAATTTACTAAAGATTGTGATGGCATCGCCGTCTACGATTAAATTTTGATGCGGTTGTATATTTTGTAGTAGGAATGTAATGGCATTATTTCCTTTGAAATCAACGCCAAGACCTGGACCAATTAGTATACTGTCAGTCATTTCAATCATTTTCGTCAACATTTTCGTATCATTAATATCAATAACCATCGCTTCTGGGCAACGAGAATGTAATGCTGAATGATTTGTTGGATGTGTAGCTACAGTGATTAAACCACTACCGCTAAATACACATGCACGAGCCGCTAACATAATGGCACCACCTAAGTTAGCAGATCCACCAATTAATAAAATTTTGCCATAATCACCTTTATGTGAATCTTCTTTACGCTTAGGAATGTTAATAGAATTTAACGTTTCCATAGTGATATAACCTCCCATGTAAAAGCCTTTTCCGAATTTATTCAATTTTAAAAATATATAGTAACTTTTAACAAAATGTATTATAAATTTCTGAATTCATTATTATTTGTCGTTAAATACAATAGAAAATACTATACCTGTATATGCAATTCGTCAATAGATAAATTATTAAATATGCTTACAACAATCTTAATATCCTTTAATGCACTACAATAGTGCTCTGATAATAGGTTATAAATGTACGTAAAACCATTGTTTCAATAAAAATGAAAACGTATACTTCAAGAAGGATGGGTTACTTAATATAAACAAGGGGGTACATATATGACTTTATATTTAGATGGTGAAACACTAACAATTGAGGATATTAAATCATTTTTACAACAACAATCAAAGATTGAAATTATTGATGATGCGTTAGAACGTGTCAAAAAAAGTAGAGCGGTAGTTGAACGCATTATTGAAAATGAGGAAACGGTTTACGGTATCACTACAGGTTTTGGGCTATTTAGTGATGTACGTATAGACCCGACGCAATATAATGAATTACAAGTGAATCTGATACGCTCACATGCTTGTGGACTAGGTGAGCCATTTTCAAAAGAAGTAGCATTAGTCATGATGATTTTACGATTGAATACATTATTAAAAGGTCATTCAGGTGCCACTTTAGAATTAGTGAGACAATTACAATTTTTTATAAATGAACGTATTATACCGATAATCCCACAACAAGGCTCTCTCGGTGCATCAGGAGATTTAGCACCATTATCACACTTAGCATTAGCATTAATTGGTGAAGGGAAAGTATTGTACAGAGGTGAAGAAAAGGATAGTGACAATGTATTAAGAGAATTAAATAGACAACCTTTGAACCTTCAGGCTAAAGAAGGTTTAGCATTGATTAATGGTACGCAAGCTATGACAGCTCAAGGTGTCATTAGTTATATAGAAGCAGAAGATTTAGGTTACCAATCTGAATGGATTGCTGCATTAACGCATCAGTCTCTTAATGGCATTATAGATGCATATCGACATGATGTACACGCTGTTCGTAATTTTCAAGAACAGATTAATGTGGCAGCGCGTATGCGTGATTGGTTAGAAGGATCAACATTAACGACGCGACAAGCAGAAATACGTGTACAAGATGCATATACGTTGCGTTGTATACCACAAATCCATGGCGCGAGTTTTCAAGTATTCAATTATGTTAAACAGCAATTAGAATTTGAAATGAATGCGGCTAATGATAATCCACTTATATTTGAGGAAGCAAATGAAACGTTTGTTATTTCAGGTGGTAACTTCCATGGACAACCTATTGCTTTTGCATTAGATCATCTTAAATTAGGTGTAAGTGAATTAGCAAACGTATCGGAACGTCGTCTAGAGCGACTAGTAAATCCTCAATTAAATGGTGATTTACCAGCATTTCTTAGTCCAGAGCCAGGATTGCAAAGTGGCGCGATGATTATGCAATATGCTGCTGCAAGTCTCGTTTCTGAAAATAAAACTTTAGCGCATCCAGCGAGTGTTGATTCTATCACTTCATCTGCGAACCAAGAAGATCACGTATCTATGGGAACTACAGCTGCTAGACATGGTTATCAAATTATTGAAAATGCAAGACGTGTGTTGGCAATCGAATGTGTTATTGCATTACAAGCAGCAGAGTTGAAAGGTGTCGAAGGATTATCACCAAAAACACGTCGCAAGTATGATGAGTTTCGAAGTATCGTGCCATCCATTACACATGACCGTCAATTTCATAAAGATATTGAAGCGGTTGCACAGTATTTAAAGCAATCTATTTATCAAACGACTGCATGTCACTAAATCGACATGAGTGATGTTTGAAATCGTTACTTGAAAAAGCAAATATAGTTTGCTATATTAAAAATAACTTAATAAGACATTGTTCGTAGGACAAGTAATATATAGTGTTCGATATCAGAGAGCTTGTGGTTAGTGTGAACAAGAATCAACATATATATGAATCTACCTACTTATTTAAAAGAACAATCGGTGATAACCGTTATTTTAGTGAAGTGCAATTTAGGTTTAGCGTATCTTTATAACTTAAATTGTTAAATAGGGTGGCAACGCGTAGACCACGTCCCTTGTAGGGATGTGGTCTTTTTTTATTTTCTAAAAAATAAAGACGTACGTCATTCCATAATAAATGATAATTATTTGGGAAAGGATGAAGGTTAATGTTAGACATTAGATTATTCAGAAATGAGCCTGACACAGTTAAGAGCAAAATTGAATTACGTGGAGATGATCCAAAAGTTGTAGATGAAATTTTAGAATTGGATGAGCAACGACGTAAATTAATTAGTGCAACAGAAGAAATGAAAGCACGTCGTAATAAAGTAAGCGAAGAAATCGCATTAAAAAAACGTAATAAAGAAAATGCTGATGATGTGATTGCTGAAATGCGCACATTAGGTGACGATATTAAAGAAAAAGATAGTCAATTAAATGAAATTGATAATAAAATGACAGGTATCCTTTGTCGTATTCCAAATTTAATAAGTGATGATGTACCTCAAGGTGAATCTGATGAAGATAACGTTGAAGTTAAAAAGTGGGGTACACCACGTGAGTTTTCATTTGAACCAAAAGCACATTGGGATATTGTAGAAGAATTGAAAATGGCTGATTTTGATCGTGCAGCAAAAGTTTCAGGTGCGCGTTTTGTATATTTAACAAATGAAGGTGCGCAATTAGAGCGTGCTTTAATGAACTATATGATTACAAAACATACAACACAACATGGTTATACAGAAATGATGGTACCACAGCTTGTGAACGCAGATACAATGTATGGTACAGGTCAATTACCTAAATTTGAAGAAGATTTATTTAAAGTAGAAAAAGAAGGATTATATACAATTCCAACTGCTGAAGTACCATTAACGAATTTCTATCGTAATGAAATTATTCAACCAGGTGTACTTCCTGAAAAATTCACTGGTCAATCTGCATGTTTCCGTAGTGAAGCAGGATCAGCAGGTAGAGATACAAGAGGATTAATTCGTTTACATCAATTCGATAAAGTGGAAATGGTACGTTTTGAACAACCTGAAGATTCATGGAATGCTTTAGAAGAAATGACAACAAACGCAGAAGCAATTCTAGAAGAGTTAGGTTTACCATACCGTCGTGTTATTTTATGTACAGGTGATATTGGATTTAGTGCAAGCAAAACATATGATTTAGAAGTTTGGTTACCAAGCTACAATGATTATAAAGAAATTAGTTCATGCTCAAACTGTACGGATTTCCAAGCGCGTCGTGCTAACATCCGCTTCAAGCGTGACAAAGCAGCTAAACCAGAATTAGCACATACATTAAATGGTAGTGGTTTAGCAGTTGGACGTACATTTGCTGCTATTGTTGAAAATTACCAAAATGAAGATGGAACAGTAACAATTCCAGAAGCATTAGTACCATTTATGGGTGGTAAAACTCAAATTTCAAAACCAGTTAAATAAAGGCTTTAGCTACAAACTTTAAAAAGTATATATCTACGTATACTTAAAGCAAGGGCAAGATACTTTAAATAATATTTTAAAAAGTGGTGACGAAGCTGTCGCCACTTTTTTTGTGCTGTAAAAGTATAATAGTGAGCCAATGCACATAACAACAATAAATTAAGTTTGTGGTTTAATGGGGTGAACGCATTTCATTATAGCAACAATACGGGATAATTATGATGAACTAAAACAATCTAAAACGTAACAAAATTGAGCAAAACTATTATAGGAAATTAAGCGATAAAAAACTGATTTCGTTGATGTAGTATGAGTAATATCGATGCAGTAGGGTAGGGGGTGAGGGGATGATGATTATAAGTGTTTGAGACACGAATCAATATCCCAGACTCATCATTAGATATAAAAAATTATAAAATTAGTACTTAAAAACAACTACAAATCCGTAGAAAATATGGAGGTAGTCTTAAATAAAATATTGAAAATTCTCAAAACTAAAAAGTTGAGACGGAAGTATTTCAAGACTACGGTATGTCTAACCTCAGACAAACCGCTGTCTAATGTTATTGCTTAGGGTATAGAACTGTATTAGACTAGGTATATTATTTTTTCATAATTATATAAATATAAAGTGGCAAAGGAGGTAATTGAAATGACAACACATTTAAGTTTTAGACAAGGCGTGCAAGAGTGTATCCCTACATTATTGGGTTATGCCGGTGTTGGTATTTCATTTGGTATTGTGGCTTCGTCTCAAAACTTTAGTATTTTAGAAATTATCTTGTTATGTCTTGTTATATATGCCGGTGCTGCGCAATTTATTATGTGTGCGTTGTTTATAGCAGGTACACCGATATCAGCGATTGTACTAACTGTATTTATCGTAAATTCAAGAATGTTCCTTTTAAGTATGTCGCTTGCACCAAACTTCAAGACATATGGGTTTTGGAACCGTGTTGGATTAGGTTCATTAGTAACTGACGAAACGTTTGGCGTCGCCATTACACCTTATTTAAAAGGAGAAGCTATCAATGATCGCTGGATGCATGGGCTTAATATCACAGCATATTTATTTTGGGCAATTTCGTGTGTAGCTGGGGCTTTATTTGGCGAATATATCTCAAATCCGCAAACGTTAGGGTTAGACTTTGCTATCACAGCTATGTTTATCTTTTTGGCCATTGCGCAATTTGAATCAATTACTAAATCGCGATTAAGAATTTACATAGTACTCATTATTGCCGTCATAGTAATGATGTTATCGCTAAGTATGTTTATGCCTTCATATCTAGCAATATTAATTGCAGCCACAATTTCAGCAGCGTTAGGAGTGATGATGGAACGATGATAACTCATATGAACATGTTAATACTTATTTTATTGTGTGGTATCGTAACGCTATTAATTCGAATTATACCTTTTATCATGATTTCAAAAGTGCAATTGCCTGATGTCGTGGTTCGATGGCTATCATTTATCCCAATCACACTATTTACGGCACTTGTCATTGACAGCATTATTCAGCAGACGCCTCATGGTGAGGGGTATACATTAAACGTCCCTTACATTATCGCGCTCATTCCGACGGTTATTTTATCTATAATCACGCGTAGTTTAACTATTACAATTATTAGTGGGATTGTTATCATGGCAGCATTACGATTTTTCTTTTAAAAATAACTGAAAATCATTGAACAGATATTTAAACTTAGGTAAACTGTTAGTAATCAGAAAATTCTGATATACAAATCGTCTATGTTAAGATTGGGAATCGTGTATACGTAAGCGATTTGGCTAACGCATGACAATGATAACAACATTTTAAATGATAAAAGTAATTCATCACTGAATCTCAACTAACACATAACAATTTCATATTTCTTATTATGAGAAGTTGAGGGACTTGGCCCTGTGATACTTCAGCAACCGACTTTATAGCACGGTGCTAAAACCAACGAGTTACTCGAATGATAAGTATAAAGACTTCTTACTTTTCAATAGGGTGAGAAGTTTTTTTGTTTAAGGAGGAAAGAACAATGACAAATTACACAGTAGATACTTTAAATCTAGGGAAATTTATTACAGAATCTGGGGAAGTCATAGGTAACTTGCGTTTGAGATATGAGCATGTCGGTTATCATGGACAACCATTAGTTGTAGTTTGTCATGCATTAACTGGCAATCATTTAACATATGGAACAGATGATTATCCGGGGTGGTGGCGAGAAATTATTGATGGGGGATATATTCCCATTCACGATTATCAATTTTTAACATTTGATGTTATTGGTAGTCCTTTCGGTTCAAGCTCACCTTTAAACGACACTCATTTTCCTGAAAAATTAACATTAAGAGATATTGTCAGAGCGAATGAACGAGGTATACAAGCCCTTGGTTATGACAAGATTAATATTTTAATAGGGGGAAGTCTTGGGGGAATGCAAGCAATGGAACTACTTTACAATCAACAGTTTGAAGTAGATAAAGCCATTATCCTTGCTGCAACAAGCCGAACATCATCTTATAGCAGAGCTTTCAATGAAATTGCAAGGAAAGCCATTCATCTTGGTGGTAAGGAAGGTCTAAGTATTGCACGCCAATTAGGTTTTTTGACATATCGATCATCAAAAAGTTATGATGAACGTTTCACGCCGGATGAAGTAGTCGCATACCAACAACATCAAGGTAATAAATTTAAAGAACGATTTGATTTGAATTGTTATCTGACACTTCTAGATGTATTAGATAGTCACAACATTGACCGAGGTCGCACAGACGTAACGCATGTCTTTAAAAATTTAGAAACGAAAGTTTTAACAATGGGCTTTATAGATGATTTGCTATATCCGGACGATCAAGTTCGTGCTTTAGGTGAACGTTTTAAATATCATCGTCATTTCTTTGTACCTGATAACGTTGGTCATGACGGATTTTTATTAAACTTTAGTACCTGGGCACCTAACTTATATCATTTTTTGAATTTAAAGCATTTTAAGCGCAAGTAATAATATATATTTTCAAAGAATGAAGCCACTAAATCATAGTTATCATATTCAAAAACATCTAGAGTACATGAGAGTGGAAATGAATTGTAAATCTAAATAAAGTTTGATTGCTATGTAGTGGGATTAAATAATCATGTTGAAAATGAAAGCACACAAAAGCGATTTAAATGAGTATGTTAATTACTTATAAAACATGAAAGTTATTATTCAATTAAATGAAATAGAAGCATACAATCTATAAATTGTTAATTTCCATTAAAGAGGTTAAAATAATAGCTATAGTTAAAAATATGGGAGTGGCTTATGTGTTTTCAAAAATACAACCTAAAGCAACAATGATTGCAACGATTACGTTGGTATTTGTCGCTTTAGCTTTATATCTAGTGCCTGGTTTAGGACTAATATTTGCATTATTTGCAACCATACCAGGTATCGTTTTATGGAATAAATCAATACAATCTTTCGGGATTAGTGCACTTATTACAGTAATTATAACAACTGTTTTAGGTAATACTTTCGTTTTAAGTGCTATCATATTAGTCTTAATTGCAAGTTTAATTATTGGTCAATTGCTTAAAGAAAAAACGTCTAAAGAAAGAATATTGTACGTAACAACAGTAGCGATGAGCTTAATTTCATTAATCGCTTTTATGTTACTACAAACATTCGGAAGAATTCCACCATCAGCGAGCATAGTAAAACCTTTCAAGCAAACATTACATGAAGCGATTACGATGAGCGGTGCCGATGCGAATATGACCCAAATATTAGAAGAAGGGTTTAGACAAGCGACCGTTCAATTACCAGGTTTCATCATTATCATTACATTTTTAATCGTCTTAATTAACTTAATCGTTACATTTCCGATTTTACGAAAATTTAAAATCGCTACACCTGTATTTAAGCCACTTTTCGCGTGGCAAATGAGCGGTATTTTATTATGGATATACATTATTGTTATCATATGTTTATTATTTACAGGTCAACCGAGTGTGTTCCAGAGCATTCTTTTAAACTTCCAACTTGTGTTATCATTAGTGATGTATATTCAAGGTTTAAGTGTTATTCATTTCTTTGGTAAAGCGAAAGGTTTGCCGAATGCAGTAACGATTTTACTATTGATTATCGGTACAATACTGACACCTACGACACATATTGTAGGACTACTTGGTGTTATCGATTTAAGTTTGAATTTGAAGCGAATCATGAAAAATAATTCTAAAAAGTGAATAGAGGTGGAATAATGAATCGGCAGTCCACTAAGAAAGCTTTACTAATACCATTTGTCATCATGATCATCACAGCAATTGTTTTAATGGGTGTATGGTTTATCTTTAATAGTCTTATAGCATTAATTGCATCTATCGTTCTTGTCGTGATGATTATTGTTAGCATCGTTTTATTCAGACAAGCTTTAATGAAAATGGATAGTTATGTAGATGGTTTGAGTGCTCAAATTTCGACAACAAATAATAAAGCAATCAAACATTTACCAATTGGTATCATTGTTTTAGATGAAAATGATCACATCGAATGGGTTAACCAATTTATGACAGATCATATGGAAGCAAACGTCATTTCTGAATCTGTAAATGAAGTATTTCCAAACATTTTAAAGCAATTAGATAGAGTGAAATCCGTTGAAATAGAATATAATCAGTATCATTTCCAAGTACGTTATTCTGAGAATGATCACTGCCTCTATTTCTTTGATATAACTGAACAAGTACAAACAAATGAACTATATGAAAATTCTAAACCAATCATTGCGACATTATTTTTAGATAACTACGATGAGATTACTCAAAATATGAATGATACGCAGCGTTCGGAAATCAATTCAATGGTAACGCGTGTCATTAGTCGATGGGCGACTGAGTATAATATATTCTTTAAAAGGTATAGTTCCGATCAATTCGTAGCCTATTTAAATCAAAAAATATTAGCTGACTTAGAAGAATCTAAATTTGATATCTTGAGTCAATTACGTGAAAAAAGTGTTGGTTATCGTGCCCAATTAACATTGAGTATTGGTGTTGGTGAAGGTACTGAAAATTTAATCGACTTAGGTGAATTATCACAATCAGGCCTAGACTTAGCATTAGGACGCGGTGGCGACCAAGTTGCAATTAAAAGTATTAATGGTAATGTGCGTTTCTATGGCGGTAAGACTGACCCGATGGAGAAACGTACTCGTGTAAGAGCACGTGTGATCTCACATGCGTTAAAAGATATTCTTGCAGAGGGTGACAAAGTCATTATCATGGGACATAAACGTCCTGACTTAGATGCAATTGGTGCAGCAATCGGTGTGTCTAGATTTGCAATGATGAATAATTTAGAAGCATACATCGTATTAAATGAGACAGACATTGATCCAACATTACGACGCGTGATGAATGAAATTGATAAAAAGCCAGAGTTAAGAGAGCGATTTATTACATCAGATGATGCTTGGGATATGATGACATCTAAGACAACCGTAGTGATTGTTGATACGCATAAACCGGAACTGGTTTTAGATGAAAATGTCTTAAATAAAGCAAACCGTAAAGTTGTTATCGATCATCATAGACGTGGTGAAAGCTTCATCTCTAATCCATTGTTGATATATATGGAACCATATGCAAGTTCGACAGCTGAATTGGTAACAGAGTTACTGGAATATCAACCAACAGAACAACGTTTAACACGTCTTGAATCAACAGTGATGTATGCAGGTATTATTGTAGATACAAGAAACTTTACATTACGAACAGGATCAAGAACATTCGATGCAGCGAGTTATTTACGTGCACATGGTGCAGATACGATTTTAACGCAACATTTCTTAAAAGATGATGTGGATACTTACATTAATCGATCTGAATTAATTCGAACTGTAAAAGTCGAAGATAATGGCATAGCCATTGCGCATGGTTCAGAAGATAAAATTTATCATCCAGTAACAGTTGCACAAGCAGCAGATGAACTGTTAAGTTTAGAAGGTATTGAAGCATCATATGTTGTTGCGAGACGTGAAGATAATCTGATTGGTATATCTGCGCGTTCACTCGGTTCAGTAAATGTCCAGTTAACAATGGAAGCACTTGGTGGCGGTGGACATTTAACCAATGCTGCAACACAACTTAAAGGTGTGACAGTCGAAGAGGCGATAGCACAATTACAACAAGCAATTACAGAACAATTAAGTAGGAGTGAAGATGCATGAAAGTAATTTTTACACAAGATGTTAAAGGTAAAGGTAAAAAAGGTGAAGTTAAAGAAGTACCAGTAGGTTATGCAAATAACTTCTTATTGAAAAAGAATTATGCTGTAGAAGCAACACCAGGTAACCTTAAACAATTAGAGTTACAGAAAAAACGTGCAAAACAAGAACGCCAACAAGAAATTGAAGATGCTAAAGCATTAAAAGAAACTTTATCAAACATTGAAGTTGAAGTATCAGCAAAAACTGGTGAAGGTGGTAAATTGTTTGGATCAGTAAGTACAAAACAAATTGCCGAAGCACTAAAAGCACAACATGATATTAAAATTGATAAACGTAAAATGGATTTACCAAATGGAATTCATTCCCTAGGATATACGAATGTACCTGTTAAATTAGATAAAGAAGTTGAAGGTACAATTCGCGTACACACAGTTGAACAATAAAGTTGGATTGAAATAAGAGGTGTAACCATTCATGGATAGAATGTATGAGCAAAATCAAATGCCGCATAACAATGAAGCTGAACAGTCTGTCTTAGGTTCAATTATTATAGATCCAGAATTGATTAATACTACTCAGGAAGTGTTGCTTCCTGAGTCGTTTTATAGGGGTGCCCATCAACATATTTTCCGTGCAATGATGCACTTAAATGAAGATAATAAAGAAATTGATGTTGTAACATTGATGGATCAATTATCGACGGAAGGTACGTTGAATGAAGCGGGTGGCCCGCAATATCTTGCAGAGTTATCTACAAATGTACCAACGACGCGAAATGTTCAGTATTATACTGATATCGTTTCTAAGCATGCATTAAAACGTAGATTGATTCAAACTGCAGATAGTATTGCCAATGATGGATATAATGATGAACTTGAACTAGATGCGATTTTAAGTGATGCAGAACGTCGAATTTTAGAGCTATCATCTTCTCGTGAAAGCGATGGCTTTAAAGACATTCGAGACGTCTTAGGACAAGTATATGAAACAGCTGAAGAGCTTGATCAAAATAGTGGTCAAACACCAGGTATTCCTACAGGATATCGAGATTTAGACCAAATGACAGCAGGGTTCAACCGAAATGATTTAATTATCCTTGCAGCGCGTCCATCTGTAGGTAAGACTGCGTTCGCACTTAATATTGCACAAAAAGTTGCAACGCATGAAGATATGTATACAGTTGGTATTTTCTCACTAGAGATGGGTGCTGATCAGTTAGCCACACGTATGATTTGTAGTTCTGGTAATGTTGACTCAAACCGCTTAAGAACGGGTACTATGACTGAGGAAGATTGGAGTCGTTTTACTATAGCGGTAGGTAAATTATCACGTACGAAGATTTTTATTGATGATACACCGGGCATTCGAATTAATGATCTACGTTCTAAATGTCGTCGATTAAAGCAAGAACATGGCTTAGATATGATTGTAATTGACTACTTACAGTTGATTCAAGGTAGTGGTTCACGTGCGTCTGATAACAGACAACAGGAAGTTTCTGAAATCTCTCGTACATTAAAAGCATTAGCCCGTGAATTAGAATGTCCAGTTATCGCGTTGAGTCAGTTATCTCGTGGTGTTGAACAACGACAAGATAAACGTCCAATGATGAGTGATATTCGTGAATCTGGTTCGATTGAGCAAGATGCCGATATCGTTGCATTCTTATACCGTGATGATTACTATAACCGTGGCGGCGATGAAGATGATGACGATGATGGTGGTTTTGAGCCACAAACGAATGATGAAAACGGTGAAATTGAAATCATCATTGCTAAGCAACGTAATGGTCCAACAGGCACAGTTAAGTTACACTTTATGAAACAATATAATAAATTTACAGATATCGATTATGCACATGCTGATATGATGTAAAAAAGTTTTTCCGTACAATAATCATCATGATGATAAAATTGTACGGTTTTTATTTCGTTCTGAACGGGTTGATATATGTTAAGTTTGTGTATTGGAAGTGATGAATTAGTGCTGGAAACACCTGTGTTAAAGGGTTTTTAGGACGTTGAAGACTATTTGTAAAAATGATTTTTCTTTTAAAAAGGCCGAAAATCAATGTTCGATTTTTATTTGCATTATGGTCTCGATATTGGTAGAATATCAAATGGTTAAATGAGAAAAACTTGGAGGTGCTCACATGTCATCAATCGTAGTAGTTGGGACACAATGGGGAGACGAAGGAAAAGGAAAAATAACGGATTTCTTGGCAGAACAGTCAGATGTTATCGCGCGTTTTTCAGGTGGTAATAATGCAGGCCATACCATTCAATTTGGCGGAGAAACATATAAATTACATTTAGTACCATCTGGTATCTTTTACAAAGACAAATTAGCGGTAATCGGTAACGGAGTCGTTGTTGATCCAGTTGCACTATTGAAAGAATTAGACGGATTAAATGAACGTGGCATTCCTACAAGTAATTTACGTATATCTAATCGTGCGCAAGTGATTTTACCATATCACTTAGCACAAGATGAATATGAAGAACGTTTACGCGGTGATAATAAGATTGGTACAACTAAAAAAGGTATCGGTCCAGCATATGTAGACAAAGTTCAACGTATCGGTATTCGTATGGCAGATTTACTTGAAAAAGAAACATTCGAAAGATTATTAAAATCAAACATTGAATATAAACAAGCATATTTCAAAGGTATGTTTAACGAAACATGTCCATCATTTGATGATATCTTTGAAGAATATTATGCAGCAGGTCAACGTCTAAAAGAATTTGTAACAGACACATCAAAAATCTTAGACGATGCATTTGTAGCAGATGAAAAGGTACTTTTCGAAGGTGCGCAAGGTGTAATGTTAGATATCGACCATGGTACATATCCATTCGTTACATCAAGTAATCCAATTGCAGGTAACGTTACTGTTGGTACAGGTGTAGGTCCTACATTCGTTTCAAAGGTAATTGGTGTATGTAAAGCTTATACATCACGTGTTGGTGATGGTCCATTCCCTACTGAATTATTCGATGAAGATGGACATCATATTAGAGAGGTTGGTCGTGAATACGGTACAACAACAGGACGTCCACGTCGTGTAGGTTGGTTTGATTCAGTTGTATTACGTCACTCTCGTCGTGTAAGTGGTATTACAGATTTATCTATTAACTCAATCGATGTTTTAACAGGCCTAGACACAGTGAAAATCTGTACAGCTTATGAATTAGACGGTAAAGAAATTACTGAGTACCCAGCAAACTTAGATCAATTAAAACGTTGTAAACCAATCTTTGAAGAGTTACCAGGTTGGACAGAAGACGTAACAAATGTGCGTACTTTAGAAGAATTACCTGAAAATGCACGTAAATATTTAGAGCGTATTTCAGAATTATGTAATGTACAAATTTCTATCTTCTCAGTTGGTCCAGATAGAGAACAAACAAACCTATTAAAAGAATTGTGGTAGAACTTTATATAAGTCATGCACAATGATTATAAATACATGAGCCTTCTATCTTTATTGGTAGGAGGCTTTTGCTATGTTTGCTTCTGTATCGATTCGATTAATTAGATAAAAAATACTAATGTAAAGGTGATATTTGTTAGTCATAATTTAGAAGATTAGATGATATTTAACGAAAATTAAGATGAAATACTTGAATGTAAGAAGTCTGATGTCGAAAATAGCTATTAAAATAGAGTAGACGTAAGTGTAAATGAAAGTATCTAAAATGGAAAAATTTCAAAAATAGCGTAATTATTATAATAAATAGACTGCCAATAAAATGCAATTTTTCACTTATAACATTCTTCAAAAAATAATAGCAAAATTATGTAAAAAATATCTTGTCATGGCAAGATTGGCTGTGCTATAATCTATCTTGTGCTTAAGAACGGCTCCTTGGTCAAGCGGTTAAGACACCGCCCTTTCACGGCGGTAACACGGGTTCGAGTCCCGTAGGAGTCACCATTTTTTAGGTCTCGTAGTGTAGCGGTTAACACGCCTGCCTGTCACGCAGGAGATCGCGGGTTCGATTCCCGTCGAGACCGTACAAATGCCTATCCAAGAGGATAGGCATTTTTTTGCGTTTAATATTATATTAATAAAAGACATATGGACGAATGATAATCATATTGATTTATCTGTTCGTCCATTTTCTTTATAATGTATGAACCTCAAGTAACTTAGTGGTTGGATATGAAAGATAAACGTAGACAAAAAACTTTATTAGACATACAAACATATGCTACTGTCAACATATTTCTTCGTTGTGATATGCCACCAATCCTCCATAACATCAATTGTTAAAGTAACGAATAATGATATTTATTTTCTGAGCAATGACGTGCAACTAGAAGTTGCCATTACCCTAATTTTATTATTGGAATAGGGACCTCATCATTGTGTTAAATATCATTATCACAATCCGCCGTGAGAAACTAATAAAAAATATTAATATATAAGTTTATATTGGAAAATAGAATTAATAGCTTATAAATGGTAAATTATATAATAGGTTACTGTACGTTATAAGACGGAAAATGCGCACAATAACAAAAATAGTAAGCGACATCCTGTGATTTTTTACACAAACATAAACGATAAAGAACAAAAAATGATAAAATAATATTAATGATTTAAGAAAAGAGGTTTATGCAAATGGCTAGAAAAGTTGTTGTAGTTGATGATGAAAAACCGATTGCTGATATTTTAGAATTTAACTTAAAAAAAGAAGGATACGATGTGTACTGTGCATACGATGGTAATGATGCAGTCGACTTAATTTATGAAGAAGAACCAGACATCGTATTATTAGATATCATGTTACCTGGTCGTGATGGTATGGAAGTATGTCGTGAAGTGCGCAAAAAATACGAAATGCCAATTATAATGCTTACTGCTAAAGATTCAGAAATTGATAAAGTGCTTGGTTTAGAACTAGGTGCAGATGACTATGTAACGAAACCGTTTAGTACGCGTGAATTAATCGCACGTGTGAAAGCGAACTTACGCCGTCATTACTCACAACCAGCACAAGACACTGGAAATGTAACGAATGAAATCACAATTAAAGATATTGTGATTTATCCAGACGCATATTCTATTAAAAAACGTGGCGAAGATATTGAATTAACACATCGTGAATTTGAATTGTTCCATTATTTATCAAAACATATGGGACAAGTAATGACACGTGAACATTTATTACAAACAGTATGGGGCTATGATTACTTTGGCGATGTACGTACGGTCGATGTAACGATTCGTCGTTTACGTGAAAAGATTGAAGATGATCCGTCACATCCTGAATATATTGTGACGCGTAGAGGCGTTGGATATTTCCTCCAACAACATGAGTAGAGGTCGAAACGAATGAAGTGGCTAAAACAACTACAATCCCTTCATACTAAACTTGTAATTGTTTATGTATTACTGATTATCATTGGTATGCAAATTATCGGGCTGTATTTTACAAATAACCTTGAAAAAGAGCTGCTTGATAATTTTAAGAAGAATATTACGCAGTACGCTAAACAATTAGAAATTAGTATTGAAAAAGTATATGACGAAAAGGGCTCCGTAAATGCACAAAAAGATATTCAAAATTTATTAAGTGAGTATGCCAACCGTCAAGAAATTGGAGAAATTCGTTTTATAGATAAAGACCAAATTATTATTGCGACGACGAAGCAGTCCAACCGTAGTCTAATCAATCAAAAAGCGAATGATAGTTCTGTCCAAAAAGCACTATCACTAGGACAATCAAACGATCATTTAATTTTAAAAGATTATGGCGGTGGTAAGGACCGTGTCTGGGTATATAATATCCCAGTTAAAGTCGATAAAAAGGTAATTGGTAATATTTATATCGAATCAAAAATTAATGACGTTTATAACCAATTAAATAATATAAATCAAATATTCATTGTTGGTACAGCTATTTCATTATTAATCACAGTCATCCTAGGATTCTTTATAGCGCGAACGATTACCAAACCAATCACCGATATGCGTAACCAGACGGTCGAAATGTCCAGAGGTAACTATACGCAACGTGTGAAGATTTATGGTAATGATGAAATTGGCGAATTAGCTTTAGCATTTAATAACTTGTCTAAACGTGTACAAGAAGCGCAGGCTAATACTGAAAGTGAGAAACGTAGACTGGACTCAGTTATCACCCATATGAGTGATGGTATTATCGCAACAGACCGTCGTGGACGTATTCGTATCGTCAATGATATGGCACTTAAGATGCTTGGTATGGCGAAAGAAGACATCATCGGTTATTACATGTTAAGTGTATTAAGTCTTGAAGATGAATTTAAACTTGAAGAAATTCAAGAGAATAATGATAGTTTCTTATTAGATTTAAATGAAGAAGAAGGTCTAATCGCACGTGTTAACTTTAGTACGATTGTGCAGGAAACAGGATTTGTAACTGGTTATATCGCTGTGTTACATGACGTTACTGAACAACAACAAGTTGAACGTGAGCGTCGTGAATTTGTTGCCAATGTATCACATGAGTTACGTACACCTTTAACTTCTATGAATAGTTACATTGAAGCACTTGAAGAAGGTGCATGGAAAGATGAGGAACTTGCGCCACAATTTTTATCTGTTACCCGTGAAGAAACAGAACGAATGATTCGACTGGTTAATGACTTGCTACAGTTATCTAAAATGGATAATGAGTCTGATCAAATCAATAAAGAAATTATCGACTTTAACATGTTCATTAATAAAATTATTAATCGACATGAAATGTCTGCGAAAGATACAACATTTATTCGAGATATTCCGAAAAAGACGATTTTCACAGAATTTGATCCTGATAAAATGACGCAAGTATTTGATAATGTCATTACAAATGCGATGAAATATTCTAGAGGCGATAAACGTGTCGAGTTCCACGTGAAACAAAATCCACTTTATAATCGAATGACGATTCGTATTAAAGATAATGGCATCGGTATTCCTATCAATAAAGTCGATAAGATATTCGACCGATTCTATCGTGTAGATAAGGCACGTACGCGTAAAATGGGTGGTACTGGATTAGGACTAGCCATTTCGAAAGAGATTGTGGAAGCTCACAATGGTCGTATTTGGGCAAACAGTGTAGAAGGTCAAGGTACATCTATCTTTATCACACTTCCATGTGAAGTCATTGAAGACGGTGATTGGGATGAATAATAAGGAACATATTAAATCTGTCATTTTAGCACTACTCGTCTTGATGAGTGTCGTATTGACATATATGGTATGGAACTTTTCTCCTGATATTGCAAATGTCGACAATACAGATAGTAAGAAGAGTGAAACGAAACCTTTAACGACACCTATGACAGCCAAAATGGATACAACTATTACGCCATTTCAGATTATTCATTCGAAAAATGATCATCCAGAAGGTACGATCGCGACGGTATCTAATGTGAATAAACTGACGAAACCTTTGAAAAATAAAGAAGTGAAGTCCGTGGAACATGTTCGTCGTGATCATAACTTGATGATTCCTGATTTGAGCAGTGATTTTACATTATTCGATTTTACGTATGATTTACCGTTATCAACATATCTTGGCCAAGTACTGAACATGAATGCGAAAGTACCAAATCATTTCAATTTCAATCGTTTGGTCATAGATCATGATGCTGATGATAATATCGTGCTTTATGCTATAAGCAAAGATCGCCACGATTACGTAAAATTAACAACTACAACGAAAAATGATCATTTTTTAGATGCATTAGCAGCAGTGAAAAAAGATATGCAACCATACACAGATATCATCACAAACAAAGATACAATTGATCGTACGACGCATGTTTTTGCACCAAGTAAACCTGAAAAGTTAAAAACATATCGCATGGTATTTAACACGATTAGTGTTGAGAAAATGAATGCTATACTATTTGACGATTCAACCATCGTTCGTAGTTCAAAGAGTGGTGTTACAACCTACAACAATAATACAGGTGTCGCAAACTATAACGATAAAAATGAAAAATATCATTATAAAAACCTGTCCGAAGATGAAGCAAGTTCCAGCAAAATGGAAGAAACGATTCCAGGAACCTTTGATTTTATTAATGGTCATGGTGGTTTCTTAAACGAAGATTTCAGATTGTTTAGTACGAATAATCAGTCAGGCGAGCTAACATATCAACGTTTCCTTAATGGTTATCCAACGTTTAATAAAGAAGGCTCTAATCAAATTCAAGTCACTTGGGGTGAAAAAGGCGTCTTTGATTATCGTCGTTCGTTATTGCGCACCGACGTTGTGTTAAATAGTGAGGATAATAAAACGTTGCCGAAATTAGAGTCTGTACGTTCAAGCTTAGCGAACAATAGTGATATTAATTTTGAAAAAGTAACAAACATCGCTATCGGTTACGAAATGCAGGATAATTCAGATCATAATCACATTGAAGTGCAGATTAACAGTGAACTCGTACCGCGTTGGTATGTAGAATATGATGGCGAATGGTATGTTTATAACGATGGGAGGCTTGAATAAATGAACTGGAAACTGACAAAGACACTTTTCATTTTCGTGTTTATTCTTGTCAACATCGTGTTAGTATCGATTTATGTTAATAAAGTCAATCGCTCACACATTAATGAGGTTGAGAGTAACAATGAAGTTAATTTTCAGCAAGAAGAAATTAAAGTACCGGCTAGTATATTGAATAAATCAGTTAAAGGTATAAAATTAGAGCAAATTACGGGGCGTTCAAAAGACTTTAGTTCTAAAGCTAAGGGCGATTCGGATTTGACCACATCAGACGGTGGAAAATTATTGAATGCGAACATTAGTCAATCGGTAAAGGTCAGTGACAATAACTTAAAAGATTTGAAAGATTATGTTAACAAACGTGTGTTCAAAGGTTCAGAATATCAATTAAGTGAAATTAGTTCTGGTTCTGTAAAATACGAACAAACGTATGATAATTTCCCGATTTTGAACAATAGTAAAGCGATGTTGAACTTTAATATAGAAGATAACAAAGCGACTAGTTATAAACAATCAATGATGGATGACATTAAGCCCACAGATGGTGCAGATAAGAAGCATCAAGTGATTGGTGTGAGAAAAGCAATCGAGGCATTATATTATAATCGTTACTTGAAAAAAGGTGATGAAGTCATTAATGCTAGACTCGGTTACTACTCAGTCGTGAATGAAACGAATGTTCAATTGTTACAACCAAACTGGGAAATTAAAGTGAAGCATGACGGTAAGGACAAAACGAATACTTACTATGTCGAAGCGACAAATAATAACCCTAAAATTATTAATCATTAATATGAATCGTAATAAGCTAGCATTGCAAGCTCATCATATGTGAGAAGCGGTGCTAGCTTTTTGCTGGTACGGTTTATTATGGCTGACGTTTTTGTGTCTCCAACGTGCGCATTTATTCATATATTAAGTAGAACCGCATTGTAAAATTAACGTAACTGTTATTTTAAAAACTTTAGTATTTGCCTAATCATTGTTATAATAATTAGGACATTCATTGCACGTGATTATCAAAATTTAATTATAAGAGACCGGTCGATGAACTAAAGTTACATAATAGGAAAGGTATACAAAACAGCTAATATACTGATAGTTTCTGTAGGGAAAATCGTATATTTGCATTGATGTATATTGCAGTCATATAGAGAGATTGACTGCTTAAATAGAAAGGATGAGCCGCTTGATACGCATGAGTGTATTAGCAAGTGGTAGTACAGGTAACGCCACTTTTGTAGAAAATGAAAAAGGTAGTCTATTAGTTGATGTTGGTTTGACTGGCAAGAAAATGGAAGAATTGTTTAGTCAAATTGACCGTAATATTCAAGATTTAAATGGTATTTTAGTAACCCATGAACATATTGATCATATTAAAGGATTAGGTGTTTTGGCGCGTAAATATCAATTGCCAATTTATGCGAATGAAAAGACTTGGCAGGCAATTGAAAAGAAAGATAGTCGCATCCCTATGGATCAGAAATTCATTTTTAATCCTTATGAAACAAAATCTATTGCAGGTTTCGATGTTGAATCGTTTAATGTGTCACATGATGCAATAGATCCGCAATTTTATATTTTCCATAATAACTATAAGAAGTTTACGATTTTGACAGATACGGGTTACGTGTCTGATCGTATGAAAGGTATGATACGTGGCAGCGATGCGTTTATTTTTGAGAGTAATCATGACGTCGATATGTTGAGAATGTGTCGTTATCCATGGAAGACGAAACAACGTATTTTAGGCGATATGGGTCATGTATCTAATGAGGATGCGGGTCATGCGATGACAGACGTGATTACAGGTAACACGAAACGTATTTACTTATCGCATTTATCACAAGATAATAACATGAAAGATTTGGCGCGTATGAGTGTTGGTCAAGTATTGAACGAACACGATATTGATACGGAAAAAGAAGTATTGCTATGTGATACGGATAAAGCTATTCCAACGCCAATATATACAATATAAATGAGAGTCATCCGATAAAGTTCCGCACTGCTGTGAAACGACTTTATCGGGTGCTTTTTTATGTTGTTGGTGGGAAATGGCTGTTGTTGAGATTAAGGTTCTAGTTGAAATGTAAAAAATAATTCGATATTAAATGTAATTTATAAATAATTTACATAAAATCAATCATTTTAATATAAGGATTATGATAATATATTGGTGTATGACAGTTAATGGAGGGAACGAAATGAAAGCTTTATTACTTAAAACAAGTGTATGGCTCGTTTTGCTTTTTAGTGCAATGGGATTATGGCAAGTCTCGAACGCGGCAGAGCAGCATACACCAATGAAAGCACATGCAGTAACAACGATAGACAAAGCAACAACAGATAAGCAACAAGTACCGCCAACAAAGGAAGCGGCTCATCATTATGGTGAAGAAGCGGCAACCAACGTATCAGCATCAGCGCAGGGAACAGTTGATGATATAAACAACAAAGTAACTTCCAACGCACCATCTAACAAACCATCTACAGCAGTTTCAGCAACAGTAAACGAAACGCGCGATGTAGATACACAACAAGCCTCAACACAAAAACCAACTCGCACAGCAACATTCAAATTATCAAATGCTGAAACAGCATCACTTTCACCACGAATGTTTGCTGCCAATGCACCACAAACAACAACACATAAAATATTACATACAAATGATATCCATGGCCGACTAGCCGAAGAAAAAGGGCGTGTCATCGGTATGGCTAAATTAAAAACAGTAAAAGAACAAGAAAAGCCTGATTTAATGTTAGACGCAGGAGACGCATTCCAAGGTTTACCACTTTCAAACCAGTCTAAAGGTGAAGAAATGGCTAAAGCAATGAATGCAGTAGGTTATGATGCTATGGCAGTCGGTAACCACGAATTTGACTTTGGATACGATCAGTTGAAAAAGTTAGAGGGTATGTTAGACTTCCCGATGCTAAGTACTAACGTTTATAAAGACGGGAAACGCGCATTTAAACCATCAACGATTGTAACGAAAAATGGTATTCGTTATGGAATTATTGGCGTAACGACACCAGAAACAAAGACGAAAACAAGACCTGAAGGCATAAAAGGTGTTGAATTTAGAGATCCATTACAAAGTGTGACAGCAGAAATGATGCGTATTTATAAAGACGTAGATACATTTGTTGTTATATCTCATTTAGGTATTGATCCTTCAACACAAGAAACATGGCGTGGCGATTACTTAGTGAAACAATTAAGTCAAAATCCACAATTGAAGAAACGTATTACAGTCATTGATGGTCATTCACATACCGTACTTCAAAATGGTCAAATTTATAACAATGATGCATTAGCACAAACAGGTACAGCACTTGCGAATATCGGTAAGATTACATTTAATTACCGCAATGGAGAGGTATCGAATATTAAGCCGTCATTGATTAATGTTAAAGACGTTGAAAATGTGATACCGAACAAAGCATTAGCTGAACAAATTAATCAAGCTGATCAAACATTTAGAGCACAAACAGCAGAGGTTATTATTCCAAATAATACGATTGATTTCAAAGGAGAAAGAGATGACGTTAGAACGCGTGAAACAAATTTAGGAAACGCGATTGCAGATGCTATGGAAGCATATGGCGTTAAGAATTTCTCTAAAAAGACTGACTTTGCCGTGACAAATGGTGGAGGTATTCGCGCCTCTATCGCAAAAGGTAAGGTGACACGCTATGATTTAATTTCAGTATTACCATTTGGAAATACGATTGCGCAAATTGATGTAAAAGGTTCAGACGTCTGGACGGCTTTTGAACATAGTTTAGGCGCACCAACAACACAAAAAGATGGTAAGACAGTATTAACAGCGAATGGCGGTTTACTACATATCTCTGATTCAATCCGTGTTTACTATGATATGAATAAACCGTCTGGCAAACGAATTAATGCTATTCAAATTTTAAATAAAGAGACAGGTAAGTTTGAAAATATTGATTTAAAACGTGTATATCACGTAACGATGAATGACTTCACAGCATCAGGTGGCGACGGATATAGTATGTTCGGTGGCCCTAGAGAAGAAGGTATTTCATTAGATCAAGTACTAGCAAGTTATTTAAAAACAGCTAACTTAGCTAAGTATGATCCGACAGAACCACAACGTATGTTATTAGGTAAACCAGCAGTAAGTGAACAACCAGCTAAAGGACAACAAAGTAGCAAAGGTAGTAAGTCTGGTAAAGATGCACAACCAATTGGTAAAGACAAAGTGATGAATCCAGAGAAACAACCGGCGCCAAGTAAAGTTGTGTTGTTGCCAACGCATAGAGGAACTGTTAGTAGTGGTAGAGAAGGTTCTGATCGCGCATTGGAAGGAACTGCTGTATCAAGTAAGAGTGGGAAACAATTGGCTAGCATGTCAGCGCCTAAAGGTAGCACACATGAGAAACAGTTACCAAAAACTGGAAATGATCAAAGTTCAAGCCCAGCAGCGATGTTTGTATTAGTAGCAGGTATAGGTTTAATCGCTACTGTACGACGTAGAAAAGCTAGCTAAAATATATTGAAAACAATACTACTGTATTTCTTAAACAAGAGGTACGGTAGTGTTTTTTTTATGAAAAAAAGCGATAACCGTTGATAAATATGGGATATAAAAATGAGGATAAGTAATAAGACATCAAGGTATTTATCCACAGAAATGGGGATAGTTATCCAGAAGTGTGTACAATTTAAAGAGAAATACCCACAATGCCCACAGAGTTATCCACAAATACACAAGTTATACACTAAAAATTGGACATAAATGTCAGGAAAATATCAAAAACTGCAAAAAATATTGGTATAATAAGAGGGAACAGTGTGAACAAGTTAATAACTTGTGGATAACTGGAAAGTTGATAACAATTTGGAGGACCAAACGACATGAAAATCACCATTTTAGCTGTAGGGAAACTAAAAGAGAAATATTGGAAGCAAGCCATAGCAGAATATGAAAAACGTTTAGGCCCATACACCAAGATAGACATCATAGAAGTTCCAGACGAAAAAGCACCAGAAAATATGAGCGACAAAGAAATTGAGCAAGTAAAAGAAAAAGAAGGGCAACGAATACTAGCCAAAATAAAACCACAATCAACAGTCATTACATTAGAAATACAAGGAAAGATGCTATCTTCCGAAGGATTGGCCCAAGAATTGAACCAACGCATGACCCAAGGGCAAAGCGACTTTGTATTCGTCATTGGCGGATCAAACGGCCTACACAAGGACGTCTTACAACGCAGTAACTACGCACTATCATTCAGCAAAATGACATTTCCACATCAGATGATGCGGGTTGTATTAATTGAGCAAGTGTACAGAGCATTTAAGATTATGCGAGGAGAAGCGTACCATAAATAAAACTAAAAAATAGGTTGCGTAGTACATATTATGAAATAATTCATTAGATAAAGGAGAAATTGTTAATGACCATGTTTCGTGAGGCATTAATATGGCTAGTACTCCTAGTATTTAATTTAATAAACACGTTCTTAGTGATTATAGGGAAAACACAATTATTTAAAGTTCCACTATGGAGTACTTGGCTATTATGGGGAATTATTACGATCATTATACTAGGTATTTTATTCTTTAGAAAATATCTACAAAAAACGTATTCTCTAACTAATATAAATTCCGATAAAAAGTTTAAAGACGGTGAGTTCTTTGTACAAATCCCTTTATACATCATTGAGAATCAAAGCAATGTTATATACGGTAACGAGACAATAACGTATAAACCTGTTTTTGTTAATATATTTCATAAATTATTGAGTCTCTTTGGTGTTCAAACAAAATATAGTGTATATATGAATTCTAGTGAGAACAATGTAAAAGTAATTCGTAAACATGTGGTAGCGAATAAACATCAATATACGATGTATTTGAATGATGAAGAAGTAGGCATACTTGAGATGAAACAGTTCTTCAAAAGTGGGGGAAAGCAACAAATTCCTTATACGTTTAATTACAAATCTGAGTTATTTGATGTAAGCAATCCGTTTTTTAGTAATGAAACCAAAATTACATTTGAGAATGAAGTATTATTAACCGCAAAGCGTAGTTTTTTAGATATTTCAAAAAGTAAACTGACTAAAAAACGTGGGGAAAAACACAATATACACATTCACAGTACTAGAGTAGAGAAAGAAATATTAATAGCCATTTACTTACAATGCATGATAAACAAGCAAACACAATAAATGAAGTATAGGTGTAGTATAAATGAATCAAAATAATAATTGATTTAACCATTAACGAATAAAGATTTTAGTACAAATATACCCTATTATCATAACTGCTAAAAAAGATAGTGAAGGCAACAAAACAAACCATATTGACATACATCTCTCTCCTTACTCACCATGTTTTTTATTTAAAATCTAAACATATGATTAAAAGTGCTAGATGATTTTAAATACAGTTTAACAAAAATAATTTAAAATGAAATAACTCACAATTGATATATTAAAATTTGTATAAAAGGTTTAAAGATAAAGTAAGTTATATATCACTCACTTGGAAATGAATTGACTAAGAATGTTATAATGCAAATGAGTAGAGGAGAGTGTTTATGAAAAAGATAATATTATTAGCTAGTCTATTGGGTTTGTCTTTTATGTTAGTAGCTTGTGGAACATCGGGAGAACAGAAAGAACCTTCTAAAGATAGTCAAAAGTCAGAGAAATATACATATGAGTATTATGAAGTGCTAAATAATGGTTCAGAAGATACACCCAATGTGGAAATAAAATATAAAGATAAAAATGGTAAATCACATTTACAAAAGACGGATTTAGAACACGTTTATGAACATATTTTAAATGATGGAAATAAAAAGCCTTATATAATTAAAGATGGCAAAAAGATTCATGTCTATCGTCCACCATATATGATTTATGGCGATGACGATATTGAAGGACAAGTTACTGCTAAAGATGAAGTGTCTAAAGAGTAAGAGGTGAGTTGGTGAAGCATAAAGTATTAAAAATGATAAGTATAATGATAATCTTTAATGTGACCTCGCTTTGTATATTGTCTACAAACTTAGAAGCTGTAACCTCAAGCACTAGTAGCTCAAGTTCGAGTAGTAGTTCGTCATCTTCTGCGGTTAGAAGTTCAACGTCTTCAAGTTCGTCAATGAGTCGTTCAAGTACGATGAATGCTTCACGAGTTGCAAAACAATCAAGTCAGCGTGCAGCTCAACAAGCTAGTCGAACAAACAGTATTACATATAATAATAAGGCATCAAAATTTAAACAAGACACTGGTAAAATTCAATCTCAACAAGCACGATCAATGGTTTCTACAAGACATCGATATAGACCAGGGGCCTCATATGCGTCACAATTTATGGCTACTTCATATTATAATAATTGGTTATATTTTTATTTTATTACATCCGGTATGTATAAAAATAAAACCAATCATGTTGAATACCAAAAAAACATGTTGAAACAACAAATGAAAGCGCATGAGAAATTATATACCATTACCGTTCAAACTAATAAAGGCAAACGTTTAGTTGTTGTCCCGAAAAAGCAATACGATGAAATTAAAAATGGTGAGAAAGTGAAAATTAAAAATAGTGCATTACAATAACTCACATTGAGTAGTCCAACGTTCTTAATAGAAGGGAGTTTTAGTAAAGTTTGTTCATCATTTTAAAACTCTGTAATAGTCTAAAATGACATATTAAAAAAAGGGTTCTGTTGCAAAGTAAAAAAATATAGCTAACCACTAATTTATCATGTCAATGTTTGCTTAACTTGCTAGCATGATGCTAATTTCGTGGCATGGCGAAAATCCGTAGATCTGAAGAGATCTGCGGTTCTTTTTATATAGAGCGTAAATACATTCAATACCTTTTAAAGTATTCTTTTCTGTATTGATACTTTGATACCTTGTCTTTCTTACTTTAATATGACGGTGATCTTGCTCAATGAGGTTATTCAGATATTTCGATGTACAATGACAGTCAGGTTTAAGTTTAAAAGCTTTAATTACTTT